>DAOUUR010000315.1 GCA_030668045.1 bacterium | reverse complement strand
GATAATCACGATCCTACGGAACGTCAAGTATGTCAGGATGCGGTATTCCCAATCAGGATCGAGACCTGATTTCTGTCTTCATACCGCCAACGCCGTCAAACTGGGTATCATTATGCTTTTTGTTCTAGGTCTCTTTGGCCATAACCTGCTGCGTATGAACTGGTATATCTTTGGAGCGTTCTCAGTTGTTCTGGCCAACCTGACGGCAATCCGTTTCGAAGATGAAAGCGAGAACCTGGAATCGGCTGTATCGGCCACCGACGCTCCGGCTATTGAGCAGAAAGGACTTTGATTGGCACGGAGGAGAAAACCAAACGAACTGCTGGCCGGTTTGGGAAGGTACCTGTTGACCTGCTACCGGGGTAGTCGGCCCATTTATCGGTACGCTCGAAAAGTAGCTTCCGATATGGTGCGGCCATCTGAAGTACTCCTGTCCGGACAATTGAGCTCTCTCTCACAAATTGTGGACTATGCTTACATCCACAGCCGATTCTATAGGAAACGCTTTGAAGAGGTCGGCTTCCAACCGGGAGATATTAAAGACTTCGCAGACCTGCAAAACCTCCCCGAATTAACCAAGACCGATCTGGTCGATAACATGGACGATATCCTATGTGTCCCGAAAAGCGGATTGTCTCCGGTAACAACCGGTGGCACCTCCGGTATCCATTTAATCTTCTACCGCGATTATCACTGTTCGGCTTACCGTCGTGGAATTGACCTGGCTATCGCCCGTTACTACGGCTGGAAAGACGGCCAGTGGCAGGGCTGGCTCTGGGGAGCCTCGCAGGATCTGCTGCAGCCATCCAGTCTAAAAGGTCGGTTGATCCGACAATGGAGCGATCGGCACTATTTTCTGGACGTTTCCAGCCTCTCAAATGCAAACTACCAGAAGTTCGTTGAGGATACGAAAAAATATAAACCAACCTTAGTATCCGCTTACCCCTCTGTGGCCTGCGATCTCGCTGAGAGGATTGAAGCGGGCGTTATTGAACCTTTTCGAATACCGGTAGTATCACTGACAGCTGAGCCGGTCGAGGACTTTCAGAAGCAGAAGATACAAACAATGTTTGCCGAGAACGTCTACGAAAGATACGGAGCTCGAGAGTACGGCACAGCAGCTATCGAATGTCCTGAGCACAACGGGATGCACTACTTCACCGACAGTGTCTATTTGGAATCAACCGAAACCAGTGCCGGAAAAGGCGGACTGGGAACCCTATTGGTAACTGACCTGCTAAACCATGCTATGCCGCTGATTCGTTATCACACTGGCGATTTTGGTGAATTGCACCATTCGCCATGTACCTGTGGTCTCTCCTCCCCACGCCTCCGAAGCGTTCAGGGACGCGAATCTGATATTATATGGCGATCTGATGGAAGCGGTGTCGCAGGATTGGCGATCATGCTCCTTATACGAAAATCGATGAAAAGGACTCGTATCCAAATTGTGCAGGAAAAGATCGACCTCATAAGAATCCGGGTTGAGGGGGAAGCTACTGGTTTGAACGAGGAGCTGGAAGCACTAAGACGGACATTTAGAGAAAATATCGGCACGGAGATTCGATACAAGATAGAGTCCACCGAACGGATCGAACGTGCTCCGTCCGGAAAATACCGGTTCGTCATCTCCAAAGTAACCAGACCGAATACTGACTGAAGCCTTGAAAAAATGAAAATACTGGTCATAGACGAAGCGTTTCCTCATCCGCTGGATACCGGCAAACGAATCCGCTCCTTCAATCTATGCAGTCGTCTGGCATTGAAGCATACCGTCCACTATCTTGCTTACGGAACCGAAGACTCCGCGGCAGCACGGGCGATGGTCAGAGCCAAAATACACCCGATTGCTATCCAGCGGCAGACCCCGGCCAAAACCGGACTGTTGTTCTATTTGAGATTGCTGGGCAACCTGGCATCTGCTAACCCATATATTGTCACCAGCCATTACACACAAGAGTTTGAACAAGCGCTCCACAAATCAGTTGACGAAATAAGGCCGGACATCATAGTCTGCGAATGGACTCCGTACGCTGCATATGTAAAGAATATGGCCGGCCCCCTGAAACTGATTGTTGCTCATAACATTGAATACCGAATATGGCAACGATACCTTGAAAACGAACGCAATCCTCTCAAGAAATGGTATATTCGTAAGCAAACCGAAAAACTCGTCAGGTTCGAGAAGGATGCGTTTCATTGGGTAGATGGAACAATCGCAGTATCTGCCGACGAGGGACAGGAGATTTCGGAGATCAATCCTCTGCTGTCGGTAGAAGTGGTTGAGAATGGTGTGGACCTGGAGTATTTCCGATCCGGCAAACAAGAAGACGAAAGACTGCAATTGGCTTTTGTTGGCGCGATGAACTGGCGACCAAACCAAGATGCAGCAGTGTACTTTGCTGAAGAAATATTTCCATTGATAAGAAAGCAGGTTCCCGAAGCCTCGGCAGTATTTGTTGGAGGAGCTCCCCCGACACAAGTGAAGCGACTGGGAGACATCGCCGGCATTACAGTGACAGGAAGAGTAGATGATGTCCGCCCCTATGTTCACCAAAGTGCGATGGTGATAGTGCCGCTTCGAATCGGGGGAGGAACAAGACTAAAAATCTTGGAGGCTATGGCTATGGGGAAGGCTGTTGTCTCAACATCAATAGGCGCCGAGGGCCTTGAGGTCACCGATGGTGTCAATATCATGCTGGCAGACACACCATCGGACTTTGCCGACCGAGTGAAACAGTTGTCTCTGAACAAACCTCTCAGGAAACAACTCGGTGAAGCCGGAAGAAAGTTGGTAGAGGAGTCCTATGGCTGGGACTTGCTGGCTGAGAAACAAGCATCATTCATGGAAGATTTGGTGTCCGGCCAATGAATATTCTCCACCTTCGAGCATCGAATTTCTACGGTGGACCGGAACGCCAGCTGCACAAGCACGCCTTGATCGCCAGAGGCACTGATACAGAGATCGGCATTTCCTCGTTCACTGAAAATGGCCAGCAGCCGGATTTGCTAATCAGGTCAGCAGAAGACGGAATACCTGTTCACCTGTTCGAAGTTAGAAACGCATATGACGTGAAAGCTATTGGCCTGGTCAGGGATTACCTTGAAGAAATGGATATCGACATCCTCTGCACCCATGATTACCGTTCACACTTCTACGGGTTTCTCGCAATCAGGCGGACACATATCAAATGGCTTCCGTTTTCGCGCGGTTTTACACGTGATAACTTCAAGACCACACTATACCACTGGGTGGAGAAACTCCTGGTCCGGTTTGCTAGTCATATCGTGGCGGTTTCCAGCGCCCAGAAGAAACGCTTGATCCGTCTCCTGGTACCGGGTCGCAAGATATCGGTGGTTCGTAATGCCGTTTGCCCGGAGGAATTTGACAAGGTACCACAAGTTGATCTGCGACGGCGTTTCAACCTGCCTGCTGAAACAATTGTCTGCATCTCCGGCGGTCGTTTCTCATCGGAAAAGGGGCAGGACTACCTCGTTAGAGCAGCCGCTCAGGCTATCAAGCGAAATGACAGACTTCGTTTCATCCTCTTCGGCGATGGCCCTGACATTGATCGCGTGAAACGTTTGGCTGTCAAGAAAAACTGCGACCAGCATGTCGTTTGTCCCGGTTTTGAGCAAAATCTTATCGGCTGTATCAAGGACGCTGACCTTCTGGTCAATCCATCAGTGTCCGAAGGCCTGCCCAATATCGTCTTAGAGGCTCTGGCCTTGAAGACTCCAATAGTCGCAACATCAGTCGGGGGTGTACCGGAGGTCATCACCGATGGT
>DAOUUR010000346.1 GCA_030668045.1 bacterium | reverse complement strand
GCATGGTATTAGGTGCAATATGGCTTACTACAAGGACTTAGCCAAAATAACGGTCGTCGAATCCCTGCCTCTCCGCCATGAGCATCGCTTGATCTCCCTGACGGCGAACGTCGATTTCTGAGCAATCGAGCTAGTAGGGCAGGCTTCCTGCGATCCTGCCCTACGCTGGCTATGGGCGTAGGTTATCATCGGTTGATTGAGAACATACGTATAAGGTACAGAGACATGGCTTCAGACAAATGTCATCATTTCAGGTTCGGTTAAACACCTGCGGGTATATTTATAATGGAAAGGAGGTACCATGTATAAGTTAGTTCTCTTGGGATTATTAGTAATTGGCATTCTTCTCAATGGATGCTCAGAATCTCCCACTAAGGTTGGATCGAAGGATAACCTGATTGATCTCGGTATTGTGACTGATACCTCAGGTCCATATGTAACTTTCGCATATCCGGGAGGTATCGGAACACACCTAGGATGTGAAGTAGAATGGGGAACTCCGGTAGTAGTCGCATTCTCTGAACCCATCGACCCGCAAAGTGTTACGCAGGATAATTTCAATGTAGGTGATGGAAAAGAAGGTCAGCTTGAAGTATGCGGTAATACTGTTGTTTTCAAACCGACATTGGCGTTCGACAACCTCATCCTCGTCGGAGTAACTGTTGGCGGTAGTGTATCTGACACTGCCGGTAATGCTATGGGAGAAGATTATACTTTTACGTTTTGCACTAGAGGTGAACCGTAAAATCTATTCAATAGAGTGATAAACTGCACGGGTGCCACACGGCTTGCGGTGGGATTAATGACTGGATAATTGAAACCCACGGCAAGCGCTGGGGCACCCGGCCTTGGCACTTCGATCTCAGTTATCGTGGGGGCACAAAATCAGAGTTCTATATGTATCCCAGGTTCTCCACCATTTTCAATGTTATAGTTCCCTTGCAACAATCGGCCAAACTGACCAGAACTCAACCATACCAAAGTTCTGTGTGTATCCCACCTGCATGGGTTATTGCACGAGCCGGCTGGGACATATTCTGTCACGGAAGTGGTGAGCGGGGCTTGATGTAAACATGACGAATACCGTTATCCTCGACGTGCCAATGGAATAGCGCTTGGAACTCGTGGCCCCGATCGGTACGAATGGTGTGAATTCGAAAGGGAAACTTCTCGATTACGTAGTTTATGAAATCTATCGCGTTCTTCTGAGTGTGCCGTTTGTAGATCTTCAAGGCTCGAATCCTGGTGGCATCGTCAATGGCGGTATACTGAAAACGCCGTATCTTCTTGCCTTCGGCGTTCTTGAGAGTGAGAAAGGTAACATCAACCTGGATATGATGGCCAGGAACTCGTTTAGCATATCGCTTGGTGTGAATGGCCCGACGACCGACGTTTCTTGGCAGGCGTCTCAAATCATAACGGATAAGGGTTCTGTAGACACTCGAACTTGAGGTCTTGACGGCGTGATAACGCTCCAGATACCAAGTGATTCGCTCAGGGCCGAAATGGTAAACTCGTCTGAGATGAAGGATCTTCTCGACTACTTCGTCAGATAACTGACGTGGATGACTCTTGGCGATGGGCTTCTTACGAATCAAACCTGCATCACCCTCTTTGGCATAGGCCTCCTTCCATCGGTAGAATGTTGATCTGGGTACATCCCACTCCCGACATACCTTGGCGGTGTTCCCCAACGCCTCGGCCAACTCCAAAATCAGCTTCTTTAACCTGACGGTCCGTACTGGATAGTTTGCCATATTAACAGCCATATTGTGGCTTAATATATAACACAATATGTCCCGCAAGGTCTGGTATATCTACAGGTACAAGCGTTACTATGCTTTTGGTGCACCCGATGCTCAGGCGGTGAGCACGGACCGATATCTTCGAAGGAAAAGTGCTTGACAATGGCATGCCAGTTCCCTACAGTGTGAACACAACTTGGTATCTGCAAGTAGGGCAAAATTTGTGTACAGTATAGTTTATACGATATCCCGAATCTCAAGAGATTCAACAGATCAAATATGGGCATAGGAATATCTGAAAGGAGGTGATACCAAATCGAGGGCCATGCGTACGAGGTTGGGTAAGTAAGCCAGAATTACAAAGTTCCCTACGCCGGGTGGCTGTTCTGACAATTCACGATCTATCCATTGTAGCTCAATTGATGAATTCTCAATCCTAACAGGAGGAATTGCCATGTCCGCGAGAATTATCTTAGGATGTTGCGTTTTGCTGTTGCTGATCTGCTCCAATGCTCTTGCTCAAAAAGAGTCGGGGGGGCAGGAGGCGCTCAGCACGTATTGTGGCGCATGCAGTTACATCATAATGGATGACTCTACCAGCCACGCTGGTCAGTCCACCCATACATTCAAGATCAACTCAAATTCATTACAGGTCAGCCAGGTAGAGGCGACCTTCAAAATCCACACAACAGGCAATGTTACCTATTCCATCAACCCATTGTATACCGGGTATGCCAGCCTGACCACCGATGACTACAGCGATGGTACAGCTACCTGGATAAATGTTCAGATATATGGAATCGATACCGCTGTCTTTGTTGATGATGCTGTATTCGAGCTACTGTTTTCAACCGATGAGTGTATTGGAGTTGGAGAAAACTTTTTAATTGAAGTCACCGACAACCCGGACATCAGTTTCTATAATTTCTTCTATGCTTCCGATGAACCGAATAATGCTTACACTCCGGTCAAGAATGATGGCTATCAGACGATGTATGATCCTGAAGCGGTTATTTCGGTCATTGGCTTGGACGAGGTCGTCCTACCGGATATCTGTCCGGGTCAGTTGCCGGGGGATGCCAACAGCGACGGTCTGATCAATAACCTCGACGTTGTTTTTCTCATTGGAGCACTATATCAGAATGACCCTATCCCGATCCCGTTGCAGAACGGTGACGCGAACGGTGATTGCCTGGTTACCGCCGAGGATATTCAGTACCTCATAGACTATATCTACAACGGCGGTCCAGCGTTGGCCGACTGCAGTTGCGAGGAGATGGTTCAGCTGGTTGACTCCGCCGTTCTTGGAGGGACGGTGAGTCTACCAGTTTACCTGCGCGAAAGCAACTTCGCCGCCCCATTCGGATGGTATTTCTATTTGGCACACCATGCTGGTTTGGAAGCTCTCGTACCCGACCCGACAAGTTGGTCCGGTGATGTAAATATTATACCGATTGATGATACCCTTGATTTTATCTACACCACCGGTACACAGGGTTCGACACCACCTGATATGCCGGAACTCTTCCTGACAGCTAACTTCCGGATTGACTCTGCCGTTGCCGACACGGGGGATTATCTCTGGGCTCAAGTAGCAGCGGACACCGGCTACATCACCTGGGGTTGTGCTAATTATACCGATACCGGCTCCGGGG
>DAOUUR010000543.1 GCA_030668045.1 bacterium | reverse complement strand
TCAGGAGCAGTTGGTGCACACGGAGCGCGTTGCGGCGCTAGGTGAGATGTCGGCCAAGGTCGCACACGAAATCAACAACCCCCTGGGTATTATTAAAAACTACCTGCAGTTAATCAAACGAGCCGAAGCGTACAATGTCGAGGTGACCAACTATGTCGATGTGGTCAGCGAGGAGATCGACCGGATTGCAGGGATCGTCAGGCAACTGCTTGATTTCCATAGCCCGCATGGATTGAAATTCACACCAATCAATGCGTGTAAACTGGTTGAGGGAGTTCTACGATTGATGGAAAGAACGTTCACATCCAAAAACATTGAATTGGTGAAGAACTTCTGCGGTGAATGTCCTATGGTAAGTGGTGTCGCGGAAAATCTAAAACAGGTGTTCCTGAATATTATTATTAACGCAGTGGACGTCATGCCGGATGGTGGTCGTCTTGAAGTGACGATCATAAGTACATCTAATAATATCCAGATCACTTTTTGCGACACCGGACCTGGGATTGAGTCTGAGTTGATTCCAAGGATATTTGAACCGTTCTTTACAACCAAAGAACCCGGAAAAGGGACTGGTCTGGGGCTTTCGGTCTGTTATGGGATAATTAAAAGGCATCACGGGTCGATAACTTATAGAAACACCGATGTTGGCGGATGTTTCAGGATCGATCTGCCGACCAGCGAGAACAACAACCAGGATAACAATGCCCGCGACTGTTGATAAAATAGTCTTAGTTGACGACGAAAAGCGCATGTGCGATTCGTTATCCAAGCTGCTTATCGGCGATGGATATCAGGTTGACGCTTATCAGGACTCTTCGGTTGCTGCCGAGGCTATCCGAAATCATAGAACCGACCTGGTTATCACTGATATAAAAATGCCAAAGCTTGATGGTATCGGTCTGCTTGGTATCGTCAAGGAAGTCGATGAGGACATTCCAGTTATTTTGATGACCGGTTATGCTACTCTTGACAGCGCAGTTGAGGCAGTTGCTCGTGGGGCTTACGACTACCTGATGAAACCTATCGAGTTTACCAAGCTCCAACTGGCGGTGCGTCGCGCCCTCGAACGTCGAAGTTCGACTCTCGACCGAAGGAACCTCATGGAACGGCTCAAAATTGCTACCTTGCTCCAGGAGCGACGAATCAACGAACTCAACGCACTTTACGAAGCTGGAAAATCGATTGGTTCAACGGCGAACCTCAAAGACTTGCTTCGCCAGATTGTCGTCCTCGCTTCATCAGTCACCGAAGCACAGGTTGGCTCAATCATGCTGCTTAATGAAGGAAGCGATATTTTGACCATCGAAGCCGCAATCGGGTTGGAAACCTCAGTTGTAGCGCGCACCCGTCTGCCGGTAGGAACATCGATTGCCGGTCATGTAGCAAAGACAGGCGAACCGTTGATAATTGAAGATGTTGAATCACACGAGCAGTTCGGGCGCATCAATCGGGAACGGTACGGTGCAGCATCGCTGTTGTGTGCGCCATTAATTATAAAGGGACACGTTATCGGTGTTATCAATCTGGCCAACAAAGAGAATGGCGGTGTCTTTGATAACAACGATCTAAAACTACTGACAACATTCGCCTCACAAGCGGCGGTGGCAGTCGACGACGCTAACCATTTTGAGAAAAATCGCCGGCGCCTGGTTGAGTTTGAACTTCTGCACGAAGTGGCTGGTGAACTGCCACAGATTCAATCACTCAACGAGTTTAGATCAATTCTTACAGACAAACTCAAACGTGTCTTTCCGGCTGACTATGGTCTGTGGTTTGACTGGAAACCGTACAACAACACGCTGGTACTCGGCGGCGCTTCGGGCATCGAAAAGATCCCTCTGACCAAATCCGGTGGTATCGATCTCGCCATCGGACTCTCAGGCTCGGCCGATTCGATCAGCCTGTTGACCGGCACACTAACAATTCCAGGCCCCACCGCAATCGGGCTTGTCTCCGTATCCATCACAGCACAGGCGATCGGGCCGGTGATGAGCTCCGCGCGACCGGGGGCGGCTGTCTCATCGCGTCGACCTGACGTCGAATTTTCCGGGAGGGCATAATGCCGACTATTCTATCGACAAGAGCTTCTGAGC
>DAOUUR010000066.1 GCA_030668045.1 bacterium | reverse complement strand
GGTCTTCCGCCAACTCCTCACCTTGACTGGGCAACGACATGGAAGGAGCACGATGATGCCTACCGGATCGAAGTTGCTATCGACCCGGATTTTCAACATGAAATTGTCTCGGCTGTGGTCGATACCAGCGGCTTCACACCCGACGCTTTAGACGAAGGTATCTACTACTGGCGGGTGAAAGCGTTCACGCTGGCATCGACAGATTCCTCGGAGTATTCCACCGTTCGCCAGTTCCGGGTCGGCATCAGTTGCTGTCTCGATACTCGCGGTAATGCTAACGGCGATGAGGAAGACAACACAAACGTCTCCGATATTACCTGGCTGGTCGCTTATCTCTTCGGTGTTCCGCTCGGTCCGCCGCCTCCCTGTATGGAGGAAGGTAATGCCAACGGTGACATCACCGAAATTGTCAACATATCTGACATATCCTACTTGGTCGAGTTTCTTTTCGGTGTGCCGCTTGGTCCGCCGCCGCCGGACTGCCCATGGTAAGGATCGTTTGATTCATGCTTTGCAAGGCCGTTTCCTTCACAGGTAGCGGCCTTTGTTTTCTTGTCCTGATTAGTAACCGTTGTCCACTTTTTTGCTTCCTGAGAACCGGTGATAGTCCTATCATGTTAGAATTGGTAATGCTGCTATGAAAAGAGCCCTCTTCTCAATCGTCGCTGTAGCTATCGCTCTTGGTGTTCTGGAGACTGGCGCCCGGTTGGTAGAGCACTACGGGTGCCAAACGGGACCCGTGCCAGCCGAATCATCGGGCTGGCAGGCTACTTTCTTTCGGACTTTCCACGACTGGCACGAACCCGACCCCGACCTCCTCTGGCGCTTCAAGGCCAATCTGGAGCACCCGCTGATCACAACCAACTCCTCGCATCTGCTGGGAGGAAAGATCAACCGAAAAAAATCGGAATCTGTTTTTCGCATTCTTCTCCTCGGGGATTCGTCACCGGTCGGCATCGGACTCAGTTCACGTAAGCAGGCCTTCGGGGAGCAGTTGTGTCGTATGCTCGATGTTGTCCTCACCGACTACTCAAGGGTCGAACTGATCAATACGACGGTACCCGGCTATTCCAGTGAGCAAATCCGTGTATATCTGGAAAGCGAGGGTTGGCAATTCGAACCGGACCTGACTATCCTCTACTGCGGGAACAACGACGCCTCAATCTCCGGGTATCTGACCGATCGTGAACTGCTCCAGCAGCAGAGTTTTGGTCCGGCGCGAAAACTTCTCTCGGAGCTTGCCCTTTACAGAATGGCGCGAGTCGCGTTGACCTCAGCAAATGCACCGGAGGAGTTGCAACCGGACATGCTCAGACTGCGTGTTTCTACCGACCGTTTCCACCAGAACCTGAAATCAATCGCCGCGCTATGCGCTGAGCACTCTTCACCTCTGGTAATAGTCAAACCACCGGTACCGCTCCTTTGGCCTGCTCTTCTCCAGTTCAAAGTGCTCGGAGACAGATGCAGCGAAGGCAGACCTATTATGCCCGAGGCAATGCGACAGGTACTCGCCCGAGAAATCAAGTACTGCTTTGATCCGGTGCGGTTTAGCCATCTATTGGATAACACCGATGTTTTCACGCAGCTTGTTATTCAATCGGCCTTCACCGACTCGCTGGCGCCGGTTGAAGCGATTTCTCTGTATTCCCGGCAGCTTGATATACAACCGGACGATGCGGTGACGATCAATAATCTCGGCGTCTCATACTGGCAGGCTGGAAATTACCGCCAAGCCGAGACTACCCTGAGAAGAGCGCGCGAAACATATGTGCGGACCACTACCAACTTATCACCCGCATTTGTTGCCGGCGGAGCACCGTTCCTTTATAATCTGGGTGTCAATCTGCTGTCGATGTCGGAGCGTGACACTACAAAACTGGCTGAAGCATACACGGCGCTGGATTCAGCCCTTCAGGCCGACTACTTCTCTCTGCGAATCAAGGCAGTATATCTCGACCAAATCGACCGGCTGGAAGGTCTCCCCAATGTTTTCCTGTACGACCCCTCCCCCGCCGTCAGGAGCAACGGCGCCGAATCACTCTTTATCGATCATTGCCATCCTACCGTCGAGGGACACCGACTGATAGCGACCGGATTGTTTCAACTCATTATGCGGGATATCGTGCAATAGTATTTGTCGTGCGAGAGCGTTACTATACGCGGTGCCTGACCAACAATCGGTCAAGCAGTCCAAAGAAAGCCAGAATGCTGCCGCCCATCAGAATCAGAATCAAACCACCGTTGAGAAACGAAAGCGTCAGGCTTACAGTCGAAGAGATCGCATCAAAAAAACGAATTCCTGGAGAAGAAATCGCCAAAACTGCCGACCCCAGCCAACCCCAGCCAACAAAATAGTGCAACGCAACCAGCACAACGACAGCAGCCGAAGCGACAATCATCGAGATGACTGGGCTGAGGCGATCTGGAGAAACGACCTCGACCGTACTTTCAGCTTCAACCTGCGCCCTGACCTTGGCGGCAAACCCGGTTGACAACTCAAAATCACTATCATCAGTAAGACCGGAGAAAACAGCGCGATAAGCATCCAGAGCACCACGACAGTCCGAACATTGCGACAGATGCAATTCGATCTCTGCTTTGGCCTCAGGCGAGCAGTCCTCCAGATAGGTCTGAATTGACTCGTCGCTGAGATGCTCTACTGACATAAATCCTCCGGGTCGTACCGTTCCAGCAGCTTCTCTTTCAGTTTCTGCCGGGCTCTGAAGAGATGGCTCTTTACCGTATTAATCGGCAAATCCATGACCTCTGCTATCTCATTATAGCTCATTTCGTCCAAATGGTAAAGTGTTACCACTGTCCGATACGGCAACGATAACGACTGAATACCTGCGCGCAACCGTGCTGCGACATCACCACTCTCGGCGAGTCCTTCAGGACCGACAGCAAGAGACTGAAAACTGTCGGCATCGGTATCCTCCTCGCCAATATCAGTCAGCGCTGTCGGCCTTTTTTTGGCCAGATAATTGATAGCCGTATTGTGTGCAATCTTTCCTATCCATGTCGAAACCTTTGACTCAAACTGAAATTTCGACAGGTTCCGGTAAGCCTTGATGAAGACCTCCTGGCAGATATCCTCACGGTCTGTTTCATTACCGACCATCCTGAACACTATGTGGCTCACCAACTTCTGGTACTGCCGGACAAATATCTCATATGCTGCCAAATCGCCGGCAAGGATCTTCTCGATGAGAACTCGACCATCAACCATTTCACCTCGTGTCCAATAGGACCGGCATAACCATAAAATGTTGCAGAAAAACAGAGATCAATTGGCGCAACATTTCTGACGCCAACTGGTCTCATGATATAGATGAACTGAAAAACAAGCAACAAGCAAAGGAGTTTGCTATGAACGATGTTTTGATGGCAGCGGTCGTTTTTTCCGGCATGTACATGATTTTCAAGCTTATCCTCGACAGTATCACCCGTACCAAGTTGATCAACAAGAGCCTTGTCGACGAGAAAGTGAAGTACTTATTCCAGGAATATCACCAGAAGAAAGGGCATAGTGATATCAAGTGGGGCATGGTTCTGCTTGGAATTGGTGTTGCCCTGATAATCCGACAAGTCGCGCCATATACAATCGGCGACGAAGGCATGTTTGGCCTGATGTTTATCTTCGCCGGACTTGGCTTTCTGATCTATTACTTTATCTCCGGCCAGAAACTCAAGGGCACACAACAAGATCACAATACCCCTGAATCCTGATAACCTTAGATTCAGAACCTATCCGACCGGGTGGCCCGCACGCCTTGGAACATCTTCGACCACGGCGGGCCGCCTTTTCAATTTGACCAATCCGGCACCAACCTTGATTCTCCCTTGCTTTTTATTGGTAATTTCCTATATTGTATCGAAGTGGAATGGGTTACGCTTGCGATTGCACCAGCTTTCTCGTTTCCACAAATTTCAACAAGTAGTGTGCAAATCTCGCCTGAGGCAACCCATCTCTATTGATAGATAATGCGCGGATTGCTATGGCGCGATGTCAAGTCTATCCGCAGTCAACAATTAAGCTGCCTCTGGCAGGGAGGAATATCATGAGATTTTCGTTATTGACCCGCATTATTGCCGGCGGCGTGGTAATGGCACTATTGCTCACCCCCGCAATCTTCAGTCAGGTACCCCCCACTATCACGTATCAGGGTCGTCTGCTGGACAATTCCGGCAACCCGGTTCCAAACAATAACTACGATATAAGTTTCCGGATCGTCAGCACCGCTACCGGATCGGATGTTGTTGTCTGGGAGAGTGGCACACAGTCAATTCCGGTTGCGGGAGGTGTCTTCACCTACGAGCTGGGTTCAGCGGTTCCGATGCCCGATGACATTTTTGCAGGAGATACGACGGGCACCCTCGGTATCAAGATCGGTTCCGATCCGGAGATAGCGCCCCGCACAAAACTTAATTCGGTAGCCTTCGCTTTCCATTCGCTAAGAAGCGACACCGCCGGATATGCAACATCGGTAGCTGACAACTCGGTCAGTGGCGACAAGATAGCCTCGGCCTCGATCGCCGCCCCGCATATCATAAACGGGGCCGTCACCAGCGCCAAAATTCAGGATAACACTATTCTCCTAAACGACATAGCCCAGAACGGCGCTACGATCGGGCAGGTAATTTCCTGGAACGGCTCCTCCTGGGAGACGGTCAACAGCGACGGCGATATCTCTTCGATAACCGCGGGTGAAGGTTTGTCCGGTGGTGGCAGTACAGGAGATGTTTCGCTGGCCATTGGCTACAATTCTGTCACGAGTGCTATGATCAAGGATGATGAGATCGCGACGGAAGATATCGCGCCCGATGCCATAATCGGAAGCAGGATCGCCGCCGGAGCTGTCAGTAATGCGGATTTGGCCAACGACGCGGTTAACTCGGCCAAGATACAAAACGCCTCGATCACGGCGGCCGATCTTGGTGCATCCTCGGTGTACAGTACTGAAATCGCCGACGGCACTGTTGGTAATGTAGACCTTGCCGTCAACGCAGTGACATCGGCCAAGATCCTGGATGGCATGGTTGCTACTGCCGACCTGGCCCCCCACGCGGTAACATCGGCCAAAATCGCCAATGGTACTATTGTTAGTGCCGACCTGGCCAGCAACGTGGTTGGACCCGATGAGATTGTCGATGGCGCTGTTCGTAATGCCGAATTGGCCCCCGACGCCATAACTTCGAACAAGATCTTCGATGGCACTATTGTTGGTGCCGATCTGGCAAAAAGTTCAGTTTCATCTATACATATAGTCGGCGGCACGATTACATCCTCTGACCTCGGCACCAACTCGGTCACAGCCGATGAAATCGCCACCGACGCAGTGAGGGCGGCGGAGATCCAGGCCGGCGCTGTCGGAAACAGCGAGCTGGCATCAGATGCCGTTACCGGAGCAAAGGTCAGTAACGGATCGCTGTATGATTCAGATATAGGCGATGAGCCCGGAGTGGCACATTACGCAACTTCGTCATACTACGGTCAGAACATTAGCGGGCCACACAAATTAATCACACGGACGATCAACTGCCCAACAAGCGGTTACGTTCTCGCCATTGGATCAGCATATTGTGAATTGAATAAATTTTTGTCCAGTATAAAGTATAGTATCGGAATGCAGGTGAGTGATTCGAGTGTGTACGATATTAAAAGCCCGCGCCGGACATTCAGTCTTCCGATTGATGCCACACAGGGCTACTATGATGCCAGCCTGTCACAACAGCTAATCTATTATGTGTCGGCAGGAAACAATACCTTCTATTTGCACTCGTATATCTGGACTCCCTCAACCACGTACCAATATATTCATGACTACGCTCTATCCCTTCTGTTCGTTCCAACCGCATACGGTACTATGACATACCCTGCCCCAGAGACCGACAACCCGCCTTTAGAGGATGAATGATAAGAAGCCAAGTTTGCACCAGTGGATAATAATAGGAGATACAATAGATGAATAAGAACAGATTGATAACTACCATTAGCCTGACGCTGATCCTGTTTGCCCCGATCATGGTTCTTGCAGATCAGGAGACCGGCGAACAAATCGAATGGCAGGTTTTTGCCAGCGGCGGCGTTGGAATCTCAACTAATATGATCCTGGCCAGCGCTGTCGGACAGACCGCGACCGGCTCTGGAAGTTCTACTAACTTCTATCTGTTGGAAGGCTTCTGGCAGGATTTTGGGGTTGGCGGCTGCTGCACAGGTATCAGAGGAAACGCCAATAGTGATGTAGAGGACAAGGCCAATGTTGGCGATATTACTTTCCTGATCGACTATCTCTATGGCTCGCCGGCGGGTCCCGCTCCAGCCTGTCGCGACGAAGGGAACGTCAATGCAGATTTGGAAGATATGGTCAATATCGGCGATATTACCTATTTGATCGACTACCTCTTCGGGATACCGGGGGGGCCGGCTCCTCAGCCCTGTCCGTAGCATACAAGTAAAATGGCCGCCGCGCTGTCGGAAACGCGACGGCCTCAGCTTTTCCATCCGGTGAATCTACTGGGCAGCGGTCCTTTTGATTTCGACCGTCTCCGCTATCACGGCGGCTCCGATACTGTCACCCCAGACGTTTACAGTGGTCCGGCAGCGATCCAGGAACCAGTCGATAGCAAGGATAATGCCGATACCTTCCAGCGGCAAACCAACCGCCGTGAGTACCAGACTCATCATGACAAGCCCGGCTTCGGGGATAGCGGCTGCGCCAACCGAGGCCAGTGTAGCGGTGAAGAATATGATAACCTGTGCACCGATTGAGAGGTCGATACCATAGATCTGCGCGATAAACAAAGCTGCCACCGCTTCATAGAGGGCGGTACCATCCATGTTGATCGTTGCTCCCAAGGGCAGCACAAACGACGCAGCCCTTTCGTCTACCTTGTTTTTCTTCTCGACCGACTCCATTGTCACCGGCAGAGTCGCCGAAGACGAGGCGGTGGTAAAGGCGGTAGCCAGAGCCTGGCCCATATTCAGGAAATAGCTAAACGGGTTTCTCTTGCCGAAGAATTTCAAAATTATCGGCAGAGTTATTACGGCGTGAATCAGGAGGCCGATGATGACTGTGAGGGAATACAGCCCCAGGGCGGTGATCAGCTCGTCCACCGACTCGCGGTTTTCAGCGATGATCCCGCCGATCAGAGCGAGAATACCGATCGGGGCGAAATATATGATAAGCAAGACGATCTTCATTATCGCGGCGTTGATGCCTTCAAAAAAGGCTATAACCGGTTTTCCTTTGTCTCCAATGACAGTCAGGACACCGCCAAACAGGAGCGAGAACACAATCAGCGGAAGAATCTTGCCCGTTGCCGCGGCGCCAAAGATGTTGTCCGGGACCAGACCAACTATAACGTCGACTATCGTCCCCCCGCCTTTCATGGCAATGAACTCCGGGACCGCCGCTCCGATAGGCGGCACCCCGTCGCCGGGGCGGATCAGATTTACAAGGATTATCCCGACCAGCACCGAGAAACCGGTCGTAGTCATATAATATGCCAGAGTCTTTCCGGTGGTTCTTCCTAACTTCCGGATGTCACCTAAGGATGTCACGCCGACGATTATGGATGCCACGACCAAGGGGACGACCACCATTTTCAGCGCGTTTAGAAACATCGTACCGAGGAACTTGATACTCAGCATGAAATCACCCAGCCACAGCCCGCCCATAAGGCCAAGAACTGCTCCAGCGATCATGGCGATCAAAATAACATTGCCCGTGCGTCCGGTCATCTTGATAGGTTCTCCTTTGAATATTCTTGATCGGAAAGCAAAATACGCCCACCCCATCCGTCTCACAAACAAAAACTCAGGGCACCAGTGCCTTTTGGTTGGTCTGTATTGGGCGATATAAAACCACCTGAGGTAGGCACCAGTGCCTTTTGGTTGGTCTGTATTGGGCGATATAAAGCCGCCTGTGGTGGCCACCAGTGCTTTTTTGTTTGGTCTGTATTGGGGTGACCTGACAGGTGCCTCCGTCGCTCTAATACGGGCGTGACCCTCCACGTAGAGCTTGTCCGGCGGCGGCTTATTTGTGACGAGATTCACAATCTGTCGTTTTGGTCAGTTGGTCACGGAGAGTATAATAGGGACTTGCCCATCTATGTAGCGTTGTTTTGTATCGGGCTGACTGTGATCCTGCACACGTCTAAATCAAGCTTGTTTGTGATACAGTTCACAAGCAGACTGTTGGAGTGGTGGTGTTATGGAGGTGGTCGTTTGCTTGAGGCTTGAGGACGTATGTGATTATGTTCACAATATGTGTTGTTTTGGGTTGGCTGGTTGAAGTTTGTTAGGTCGTTTTTAGGGGTGTCGAGCTGAGGTGATTTTAGTAGTATTTGGTCGGTGGGTTCTGCTTTGGCCGGTGTCTGATCTGTTGTTTGGCTGGTGATTTTGGGATAGTGGGGTTGGCTGGTGGTTGACTATTGTTATTACTACAAGGTATCGTAACTATCTTTTTTGCAGAAAGTTCTTGACAAAAGGGCATTATTTTGTATTTTAGGAGCGTCTAGGGAAATAGTTGTGTTGTAAAAGCGCTTCTGTTTTGAGTCAGTCGCACCTTGAGTAACGTAAGTTTTCGCTTACTGTTACACACTGAAAGTTTCTGTTTATAGTTTTCCAAGAGATTTAGAAGCTATCGATGTTAGATATTATTCGGTGGTTTTTTGGTCTTGATAATTTCCCACTACTCAAATACTTTTGCATCCTGATATTCAGGTTTTGGTATTTTTGCAATTTCTGATTATTTGGTTTGCGGTATTTGACGGGTTACCGATTGCCCGCCTTTTTAGGGATATAATCGGGTACTTGAGGTATCAGACTTTATAATGAAGTTTTGTTACCTTTAACCAATTGATGACCTTTAATTGAATTAAAGGAGCATTCTAATGATGCAAAAAAGAACGCTATATTCTTTGCTGCTAACCTCGTTGTTCTTGGTTTTTGCTGTCTCCAGCTC
>DAOUUR010000044.1 GCA_030668045.1 bacterium | reverse complement strand
CCTGACTATGCAATGTTGCAGGAACCGCTGCAAGCGGCATCGGAAGAGCTGGAACAATTGACCGCACTGGCCGAACGCTTCTCTGAACTAGCCAAGATGCCCCCATCGTCACCTCGTGATGTCGACCTTGTCGATCTTCTCTCCTCGCTGTCGTCACTCTACGCCGACCAACTGGCGGCCCATGACTTCCATCTTGACCTGCCGACCGAACCGTGCCACGTATCAATTGACGCAACCTACTTCCGCGAAGCCGTTCACAATCTGTTGAAGAACGCCATTGAGGCTTCATCGCCGGGTGGGCGAATCACTCTCGGTTTGCACACCAACGAAGGCAGTGTAAGTATCGTTATCGACGACGAGGGTACCGGCATGGATGAAGAAACGCTGAAGGCGGCGCGGATGCCGTACTTCACGACCAAAGAAACCGGCAACGGAATCGGCCTGGCGGTCGTAGAGAAAGTTGTAAACGAACATGGCGGCGCGCTGGATATCCAGACCGAATCGGGAAAAGGATGTCGCGTCACAATTATCTTGCCGCTATCATCGGGAGAGAACGATGCCACTTAAGATACTGATTGTCGATGACGAACCGAACATCGCCCGATCTTTTTCATCGCTCCTGGCCGATAACGGGTTGGAGTCTGATACGGTTGGAACGGCTGAGGATGCTACGATTTTCTGCCAGCGAAGCGATCCCGCCCTGATCCTTCTTGATCTCAACCTGCCGGGCAAATCAGGTATTGATTTTCTCAAACAACTCAGTGGTATCGCACACAGTCCCGTCGTACTCGTTATCTCCGGGCAGGGAGAAATCAACACCGCCCTTGAGGCTATCAAGCTAGGGGCCTGTGACTATCTGGAAAAACCGGTACCTCCCGAAAAACTGATAGCATCGGTGCAGGCCGCCCTCAGGCTGGCCGAGGCGCAACGGCAACGACTTGTTATGGTTGATCAGATCGACGCCGGATCGAACATCGTCGGTGACTCTCCTCCCATCAGAGAATTGATGGCAACGATTGCCCAGGTGGCCCCGACCGATACGACCGTGCTTATCGAAGGAGAGAATGGAACCGGCAAAGAACTAATCGCCGCAAGACTCTATTTGCAGAGCACACGACGCGACAAGCCTTTCGTAAAGGTGAACTGTCCCGGAATCCCCGAAACGCTGTTTGAGTCAGAGCTTTTTGGCCACAAACGAGGTGCCTTTACCGGTGCGGTCAAAGATCATCCGGGGAAATTCGTGCTGGCCGATAACGGTACCATTTTCCTCGATGAAATCGGGGATCTTCCCGCATCGTGTCAGGCAAAACTTCTGCGCGTTCTGGAGACTGGTGAGGTTGAAACGCTGGGAGATTCGGCTCGAAAACAAGTCGATATTCGCGTCATCGCCGCCACCAACCGCGACCTCAAACAACTGGTGGGTGATGGTCATTTTCGTAAAGACCTCTACTACCGAATCTCCGTCTTCTCTCTCAGAGTGCCACCGTTGCGCGAACGCACCGGAGATATCCCTCTTCTGGTCGGTGAGTTCCTGAAGCGGTTCGATCCCTCGGGAAAAACCACCCTCTCCCCCGACGCCCTCGCCTATCTCTGTACACTGGAGTATCCCGGTAACGTTCGCCAATTGAAAAACCATATCGAACGGTTGTGCATTCTCAGTCGTGAACAGACTATACAGTTTACCGATGCCGTGGCTAGGCTCGATGGCCCCTCATCTATCGCTCTAACAGATTCCAACGCCGTCAGTCTCACCGAGAAGCTTCGAATCTTTGAACGGCTGACTATCAGCAACGCCCTGACTGCCTGCGATGGTAATATCGCCGAGGCTGCTCGTCTGCTGGGCGTGGATCGAGGCAATCTTTCCCGCAAGATCAAGGAATATGGTCTGAAGGGGCATGACCGATAATTGGGCCGAGCGTGTAAACAACACACGCCGAAGGGCCAGCTCGCACGGCTAAGTTACCGGCTTTTCACAACTTGACTTGTTGGCACGCCATTTGTTTTATAGTTCTGAAAAACAGAGGAGTCTCAGATTATGGTACGTTCGATTATTACCGTTGTCGGTCTATTGTTTGCGTTTTGCGTCGGTTCGTTAGTAGCAGAAGAACCGGTTACCTACAAAGAATACCAACGCAACAACAAGCAGAAGCTATTTGAGATTGCGCGCCTGAAAGGATTTCTTTCCATCACTGCCTACGATGGAGAGGAGGAAACAAGCAAATCCTACCGGGCCAACAGTCTTGAAGTGCGCGAGGGCCGTGTCTATGCGGGGACGGATTTACTATTCGATCAGGATGGTCTCGTTCTGCCGGATGGATCGTCGGTCGAGTTCAGCCGTATATCTGACCTTCGGGCCACCAGTTCCGTCGCATTTTTCTCGCTCACCGCCTACACCAAGGGCACTTCCGGCTCACTGATTCGACGGTTCAAAGTCGGCAATCGCATATCGGCAACCGAAGGCATAACCGTGGCCGAGGATGAATTTGTTCGCGGCGCGGTTTTCAGTGTTGCCGGAGACATTGAGATATACGGAGAGGTCAACCGGGATGTCGTATCCCTGCTTGGTGATGTCTATGTCGGACCGGGAGCAGTTGTTCGAGGCGATATCGCCACCCTGTCGGGTCGAGTCGATCTGGCTCGGGAAGCATCGGTCTATGGAGAAGTTATTACGCCCGAGAAGGGACGCCGCAAATACCGCCATCGGTTTTCACACCGCGAATCATACGTCAATGAAGACTTCTCATTTGTGTACAACCGGGTTGACGGCGCGACGTTGCATTTCGGACTCAAATGCTTTGACACCGATTCCCTCCTCCCAACTATTGTTGCCCGAGGTGGCTACGGTTTTGAGTCAAAGAGATGGCGTTACGATTTCGGTCTAGAACAGACCCTGATGCATCAACCGGCTCTCGCTATCGGCGGAAATTTCTATCGACGCCTGGTTAGCGAGGACACCTCTCTGTTGACGACCGAAGAAAACACCGTCTTTGCACTGACCGTCACCGAAGATTTCATGGACTACTACGAAGCCGAGGGCGGCAACCTGTTCCTGCGATCAAGGCCATGGGAGCCACTAACAATTGAAGGCGGCTATCGCTATGAAGAAACCGGCTGGTTTGATGCCAACCGCAACCTCTGGTCTTTGTTTGGCGGCGGTAAAAGATTCGGACGCAATTTCGAGCGCGTGCCGGAAATCTACCGAACCACAAGCGCTCTTGAGATCGACAATACGGTCAACGCCAATCTCTATTGCGTACTGAATTTAGACACCCGCAATGAAGACAAGCCGTTCCAGGCATCGGCATGGTATTTCACCGGTGAGTTGGAATGGTCACACGCCGATGTCAAATCCGACTTCGACTACAAGCGCTGGCGTCTGGTTCTCCGCCGCTACCAGAAAGTCAACCGCAATGCCATGCTGCTGCTGCGTGCTGCCTGGGGCGACAGCAAGGGATACCTGCCAATGTACAAACGATTCTATGTCGGCGGGCTCGGAACCCTGGCTGGATACCGTCACAAGGAGTTCATGGGTGACAAGTACTGGATGGCCAACGCTGAATACCGCATCCGATTCCCCGGCGCCCAGGCTGCCACCGGGTTGTTCTGGGATGGCGCCATGATAACCAACGGCGGTTCTCTCAGCGAGGCTGACCTGAAACAGGACATCGGTCTTGCCATCTACATTGAGGACGACTTCAAAGTATCGGTCGCCAAACGGCTTGACTCATCCACCGAGGACGACGCCAAAATATATGTCCGCCTTGACCATATCTTCTGATCATCACTGTCGAAAGGGCCGAAGATGAGCAGACTGCTATCGGTCGGTCTGACAGCATTACTGATCTCAATTCTTGGCCTCCGTTCGACCTATGCCGGGGAGAAACCGGAAATTGAGTTCGACATTCTCACGGTCAATGACTCCCTCGGCGTATGGCTGGACCTTTCCGATCTGGTCAACTCTCAGGTCATCAGCCAGTTGAAGGAGGGCGTACAGTTTGCAGTGAAAACCGACCTGGCCCTGCAGAGATCACGTCGATTGTGGGGACATCGGAACATCGGCACCGTCGACCACCTACTGACGGTCGGCTATCGCAGCCTTACTGAAGACTACCAAATGCACCTCGGCGATAATGACTCCACCGGGCACCGCCTTTTCCCCTCACTGGCTGGCCTGCACCGATATCTGGCCGACTCAATCATTGTCTCCATCGGCCCCCTCTCTGATCTGGACATGGAGTTATATTACGATCTTCAAATCCGCATAGCCGTGATTTCTCTAACCAAGATCAACCTCGTCTTCGATCCCGACCGGGGCCTGGGTCCTCCTTCGATGGTTGGCTTTCTGTTCCGGCGATTCCTTGAGCTGACCGGTTTTGGGCAGGAAGAGCTACTGATCAGATCCCGCCCCTTTACTCTCTCAGAAATCAGAGACCAAAACTAGCCCCAAATCAAGCGAGCAGCGGGTAAACTGCCCCCTTCAATCAGCCGATATAATAAGAGAATATGACAGCTTTGATGAGATACTACTTATGAGTCGGAAAACTACAGAGAATACCCGGGGTAAATACACCGGTCCGTCCGCGTCGGACGGGGCATCCGATCCGGGCTCCCAGTCGAGCAGGGACATTTTCGCCGATCTCGACGCTACCCTTGATGAGGTAGCCGAGTCGAACCCCAGAATCGAAGGACACGACACCGGCCACAGCCGGTCCAATACCGATCTACAGGCCTTGCTGGAAGTATCGCTGGCCATAAACTCATCTCTCGTCCTTGAGGATGTTCTCCAGATCGTGATGCGCAAGGCCATCGAACTGATGCACGCCGAGCGCGGGTTGATTATGCTGCTGGATGACGACGCTGAACTCCAGGTCAAATCAGCCCACAATATCCGCAAGGAAGAACTCACCGAGGGCGACTTCAAGATATCCACATCGATCACATCGCAGGTAGCTCGGACTGGCCGGTCGGTTTATACTTCCGACGCTATAGCTGATGATCGCTACTCGCAGTTCCAGTCGGTAGTCGAGTTGCATCTGCGCTCGATCATGTGCGTTCCAATCAAGATCAAGGAAGATGTAATCGGCGTAATCTATCTGGACAACTCCAGTGAATCAAAGATGTTCCTCAAGTCCGACCTGTACGTTTTTGAACTGTTCGCTCAGGACGTCGCCAATGCCCTGCATAACGCCCGCAACTACGACTCGCTCCTTCGCATGAAGAGCTACAACGAAACGGTGGTCAAGGATGCTCCGGTCGGTATTATTGTCGTGGATGACCGCGGTCGAATACACACTATCAACGCCGCCGCCCTGGAGATTCTTGATATCAACAGCGACGCGGTGACGACAGTTGGCGAAGAGGGTGCAGCCAGCTGGTTGCTTGACTTCCTGCCAGAGACTGAGACTTCGCGCTGGCAACACATGATGAACACGGTTCTGGCGGTTGGACAGACTTTCTCGGACCCACGTTACTTCCACAACACCGGCTATATTGAAAAAGTTCTCTCGATCAATATCTCACCGCTGACTCATCTGCCCTCAGGAGAATCTGGCATTACTATCACCGTGGAGGATATCACCGAGAAGGTCCTGATGGAAAAGTATGTCATCATCTCCGAGAAATTGGTCGCCAAGGGAGAAATGGCAGCATCGGTCAGCCACGAGCTGAACAACTACCTTGCTATCGTCTCCACCAATGCTGAACTTCTGGACCGCAATATCGAAACAGAGCAATTTGACAAGGCCCGCTTTAACGCTCGGTCGATCACTGAGAATATCGGGAAGATCAAACGTTTTGTCACCAGCCTGATGGATTTTTCCAAGCCCGAAGCAGATTACATCAGCTATGACGCCAAGCTTCTCATCGAAGACCTTCTATTCTCCCTGAGAGTTCAGTCGCGATTCAAGAATGTCAGATTCACAATCGACCTCGACACCGACATGCCCAATCTTGAGATGGATGTCGGACAAATCCAGCAAGTACTGATGAACCTGTTAAACAACGCTGCCGATGCCATCGAAGAACGAATCATCAAACAGAATCTCGATGATTCCACATTCAAGAAAGAGATCGCTATATCTTCTCAATGGGACGAAGATGCTGAAAAGTGTCACATCTCAGTTGAAGACAACGGCATCGGAATGACCGAAGAAACACTCGGCAAGATTTATACCGTTCATTTCACGACCAAGAAGTCAGGTCACGGACTGGGGCTGGCAAATTGTCGCAAGATCATCCAGGGTCACCATGGCAACATGGAGGTTGAATCAAATCATGGCTCAGGTTCCACATTCAAGATAACCCTGCCCCGTTTCCAGCCAAAGAAGGCTGAGGCCAAGGGATGACGACCGCTGTCGAGCTGTTGACCTTTGAGGTTATCCAACAGCTTGGGCAGGGGGGCACCGCAACGGTCAGCCGAGTACGAATACCTGAATCCGGTGGTGAGGCAGCCCTCAAACATCTATCCAACTCCAACGGTGGAAACCAATCTCGTTTTCTCCGTTTGATCCAACGCGAATATGAATTCCTGGCACCCCTGACCTTTCCCGGCGTTGTTCGAGCAATCGACCTCTCAATTAGTGATCCGCCCTACCTGCTCATGGAGCTCTGCCCCGGACCGAATCTGGGCCAGATTCAGATTCCGAGTGACTGGCTTTCGGTCGTCAACCTGATATCGGCTATCGCCATTGATCTGGAATATCTCAGGCTCAATGGGTTGGTCCACGGTGACCTAAAACCGCTCAACATCTTCCTGCCGTCCGACTGGCAGAACCTGAGACCGGCGCAGCTCTACTATGTGAAGCTAACCGATTTCTCTATGGGACGTCGGTTTGACGAACTGGAACAGTCTCGTGCCGGAGCCGGAACGGTCGGTTACATGGCGCCTGAGACGATTACCGAAAACCGCACCAGCCATCGCTCTGACCTCTTCGCTCTCGGAGTGACAGCGTTCCAGATTCTGACAGGCCGACATCCGTTTGTCGATGACAAAGGTGACCCGGCCAAAATCAACGCCTGGGTCTGCGAAGACGACCCGCCCCCGCTGGGAACACTAAGACCAGACTTGCCTCCCGCTATCGGCGAAACTGTTGACCGCCTGCTGGCCAAGAGCGAACATAACCGGCCCCAATCGGCATGGAAAGTCTGCTGCGAATTGGAAGAGGGTGGCGCAACCTATCCGTTCCGAAAAGCGCTCCACCCAAAATACATCACAGATGTAACGAACAACCAAGTCCAGCAAGCTGGTATCAAGTTGTCCGATAAGGACACAGCACGTTTGACATTTCTGGGCGGAGATGATCCGGCAGTGCGACGGTTAATCCTCTCGGCCAATTTTGCGAGAGAGAATCTGCAATATGATAACGGCTCGTTTCATTTTGCCGACGAAATCTACTGGCCGGTCTGCCTGAGACGAGAGACACTCAACTGCTTCGGAGAGTCATCTCTTTCCCTCAAACGAAACATCATTCGAGCTGCCGTCTGTGGAGATATTGAGTCCGCTGAATCGTTGGGTATCATTTCGGAAGACTCTGATTGTTCGATTCCGCCCACCGTACCGACACTGCTGTTGCCTTTACTCAGGTCAATAACTGTCAGCAGAGTATCGAAGTCACTTGCACCAATGGCCTCGGAGCAGGGCCAACATGAACTAGCGGCACGGCTTTTCCTGCAGGCTGGCGATCTGGAATCGGCCCTTGAGGCAGCCTATAGCGCGGCTAAGACTCTCGCGGGGAGACATCAACACAAAGCGGCCGTTGCAGTCGCTCGTCCGGTGATTGAATTCGCCCGAATGACCGGGGACCAATCAGTCGTCCGCAAACTGATGATGCTCACCGCGCATAGCCTCAAAGAGACCGGTCAAACCGAACGCGCTGAGCAGGCATACAACGAGATACTCACCGTGTACCAGACATTTCCACCCGATGAACTGCTTGCTGAAACGCACAAAGACCTCGGAGACCTCTACAAGACGAAGCGAAATTTCCGAGCCGGTATCCAGTCACTCTATAGCGCCCTGAAGACCTATCACGATCTTAACGACGAATTGGAAACGTCGCACACGTACAATAACCTCGGCAATATCCATTGGATCGCCCAGGACACTACCTCCGCCCTGAAATGTTTTCGTCATGCCCTGCGCATTCAACATCGCCACGGCAACCGACGTGATGCTGCCTCGACGCTGAACAATCTGGGATCAGTCTATGGCACCTCGGGAAAATTCCGCCGAGCCAACAAGCTCCTTGAACTGTCTCTTGTTTTGAGTCGAGCCGAAGGCAGTCAGGTTGATATTGCGCGAGTGCTGAACAACATCGGCTACATGGCTTTCCAGGCTGGCGACAGCACCCTGGCGGTCAATAGTCTGACTGAATCGTTGAGCATAAATCGACAGATCGGTACGCGTAAGGAACTCCTCTTTAATCTTGAAAACCTGGCTTCCATGATGACTGCAATGGGACGTCTGAACGAATCGATTGAGTACCTGCGAAAAGGGATGGCTTTAGCCGAGGAACTTCAGGATAAGCCACACATGGCGGCGTTCCATCTTGAGATGGGCCTGATCCTGATCCGACGAGGTTTGTATGCCGATGCAGCGGACCACATCGGCTCAGCGGAGGAATTGATCGTTGAATTGGATGACACTCCGCTTGAGGTTATGCAGAAAGTGCGGTCGGCGGAGCTGCGGTTGTCGATCGGGGACACCGCTCTTGCCACCACTCTCGGTTGCGAGGCGCTGGCTATCGCCGAGGATGCGAATGAAAAACCGAGCCTCCTGGCAGCGCTGTGTCTTCTAACTCGCTTGAGCGACGACAACGAAATATACTCCCGGGCCTCCAGACTGGCCGATAGCCTCAACACACCGAGAGAGAAAAGAATCATCGCTTTCAATCGGCTGGAACGGTTGACAATCGCCGGTCGGATTGACAATGCAATGTCTATGGCGATGCATGCGCTCCCGGAACTCGGTCGGATTAAAAACGAACTTGAACTGGCCCGTTTTCATAACATCGGCGCAAACCTGTTGCTTCTCTCCAGAGATCACACCAGAGCGGCAACCCATATCCATAGAAGCGAGACAATCGCCCGAGAAGTGGGACTGATGGAAGAGCTGGCAACCTCCCGGATGTTACTCGGCAGACTGCAGTTGGTTGAACGCGACTACGAGGGCAGCTACCGTACCCTGCGCGAGGCGGTCGCCCTCGGTAAACAGATGGTTGGGCAGATCACTAACTTTGGTGACCGGCACATCTTCCAGCAACAACCCACCTTCAGTCGATTAGCCAGCGACGTTCGCCTCCTTGGTAAACTAATGACAGAAAAAGAAGCCAGTGGTGCGTAGGTTACACGATGCGGAGCTACTGCCTCAGGGTTTCGATCAGGCGACGGTTGTAGTAACGCAACAGTTCGCTGCGACGAACCACGCCGATAATTTTCCGTTCATCGGCAGGGTCGATCACCGGCAGCAGACGATAATCCCTGCTCCCAAAAATATCATTGGCATATTCAAGAGTATCATCGACTTTGATCACAAGAGTATCCGGACGGACCAGGTCCTGCGCAATAACCAGATAGTCCAGAGTGTGCTGCGATAGAATCGACCTGATATCCTGCAACGAAATAACTCCCTGGAATCTGGTCTCAGAATCAACCACGACAAAGTACGACTCCTCAGACCGTTCCACCTCCTGAAATATCCGAGCCAATGGCATGTGCGACGGAATCGTTGCGAAATTCTTGTCCATGATCTCGCTCACCGTGTGTGACCTCAGGATATTGATGTCCTTACCACCACGAATTTCTATTCCCCGCTTGGCCAGTTTAGCAGTATAGATCGAATACTTGAACAAGCGTCCTGCTACCAGAGCGGAAAACACCACCGTCACCATCAGGGGAAGAATGATTCGATAATCAGAAGTCATCTCAAAAATTATCAACAGGGCAGTGATCGGTGCGTAGGTTGTTCCGGCTACCATCCCGGCCATCCCAACCAGCGCGTACGCTCCCGGCGATGCGGTGACTCCGGGGAAAAGGTACTGAACCAGGAAACCGAAGGCTCCTCCCGCCACCGCACCCATGAAAAGCGCTGGTGCGAAAATTCCACCGGAGTTACCCGACCCAAGCGTAAGCGAAGTTGCCAGAAGCTTCATGACGATCAACACCACCAGCAT
>DAOUUR010000249.1 GCA_030668045.1 bacterium | reverse complement strand
GTGATGTATTCATCTGCCCCCAGCAGGAGCGCATCCTTAACCGTATAGGTATCACCATAAGCTGTCATGATGATGATTCCGATATTGGCATGTTCTCTCTTGATAATCTTGAGAAGTTCAAAACCATCCATTCGAGGCATCTTCATATAGGAAATAACGAGGCTGACCTTTTCCGACTTCAGAATCTCCAATGCCTCTATCCCATCGACAGCGGTGAGAATACGATACCCTTCGCGGGAGAGTATCTTCTCCAGCAGGTTGCGCATCATTTCTTCATCATCGACAATGAGAATCGAGATATCGCTCTTCATCGCTTGGCTCCTACTCTCCGTTGCTGTTGATACATCGTCAACCCCTTTCTCAGCGCAGCAGTGCCGAGGCCACCTCAGCGATAAAGCTCTCAAGCCTTACCGGTTTATAAATGACGCGGTTAGCTCCCAAGACGCCAGCCCGATCCACCAGCTTGTCGGTGGCATTGCCAGTTATTACCCTCACCGGAATACGGGCCGCCATATCTCCGATAGCCATCAGAACTTCCAGCCCCGACATTTCCGGCATAATCAAATCCAGCGTAACCAGATCGTATGTGCTTGCACGCATCATGTTGAGCGCTTCGTTTCCCCCGCCGGCAATATCAACCTCGAAAGTCTCGGCCACCTTACAGAAGTCCCTGAAGACATCCCGTACCCATTCTTCGTCATCGACGACCAGAATACGAAACGGCTTCCCTCGTTCACGGACGGCGGTTTTCAATCTGCTTATGTCTGCATCAGGCATTGGCCAGCTCCCAATTACTCTCCAAGAGTGCAGGAGAATCAACCGTGCGCACATCAATCGTGCAACTCCGATCAATCCGCCGGTATTGCTGCATATCCTGTATTTCGACTAATACTACAATTTCTTTACCTGCCTCGGTTTCCAGCCTGATCGTAGTTTTATAAGCGTCTGCCAGAGCAGTTATTATGGTCTCCCAGATAGCGGAGGCTCAGCGCCCAGAGCGCTCATAATCTTGCTGCACTGGTCCAAAATGGCGCGGAGTTTCATCTCCAGCATATCGTGCCCAATTCGGCCTGAAGCCACGTCCCAGACCATTTTCTCCGAATTCCTGGCGGCGTTAATTATCACTGCCAACTCTTGAACTACCTTCACGGTGCCATTAACAAGGCGGATAAATTCCGGCTCAAGTCGGCTAATCTGCTCGCAGTCATTTTTTGTCTTGGCCAGATAGATCGCCATATTGAGCGCCAGAGTCTTAACCTGATCGCCCAGCATATCGACCTGTTCTACCATTTCAAGCTCTCGGTCTCGTCCCGTCTCAGTCTTCATCGATTCTCCAGGACCTTTTGGATTTGATCGACCAGCGTTTGCAAATCAGACGATTTGACGACGTAGGCATCGGCCAGCCAGGTCTGAAAGTCGGCCTTGTAGATGGCATACGCAGTGTTTAGAATTACTGCCATCTGTGGGGCTGCCTGACGCAGCCGGTTTAGAGTCGCCAGGCCATCAAGTCCCGGCATCTCTATATCGAGAACCGCCAGATCGAACGTATCATCCGCCACCATCTCTATCGCGGCAGTTCCTGACTCGGCAGTGGTAACCTCGTAGCCAATACTCCCCAGTTCGCGTTCGTAAAGCAGCCTGATCAGAGCTTCATCGTCTACTACAAGTATCCGGTGTGCCATCTCAGCCTTCCTCACAAAGAGGTAGCTCGAAGTAGATTGACGGGGCACCATCGGCTCCGGCGGCCACTCCGAGGTTTCCACCGTGGTACTTGATCGTCTCTCCGGCCACCATGATCGTTAATCGCTGCGACGCTTTGTTGTCAGTAAACACTTGTCTGAGCGCACGCGTTAATTGCAGCCGGGCCCTATCGTCGCACTCAAACGACACGATGACGGCAGCATTGTTTTCACGACGCTCGGTTCGCACTTCAGCTGATCCGGACGGGATCAACTCTCCGGCAACCAAACGGAACAATTGGTAGGCGGCATGGGCAAGTTGATCCTTAATCCCGTACACCATCAGTTTCTCGCTGGCGAGCGACAATGAGATTTGCGCATCTGACTGATGCATTCGTCCAAGACATAGCTTGAGATTTTTCTCGACAAGGTCGGAAAGGTTCAGCGTCTCGCTTTCATGCTGACTGCTTCGATGGAAATCGAGGACGTGTTCGAGAACTTCTTCGGTACGCCGGACCTCGCTGGCGATAATCCCCAAGTAGTCCCGAAGATCCACCGAGAGTTCCGACTTCAACATCAAGTTGGCAAATCCTCCGATTATCGTCAGGGGATTGCGCAATTCGTGGGCGACAGCCGATGTTAGCTCTCCGATGATTGACATCTTTTCAATTTTGATGATTTGATCCTGAGATTCTTTCAGCAGCGAGTTCATTCGCATCAACTCACGCGCCCGTTTCTTCTGCTCGTCGTACAGGCGAGCTTTTTCCATGGCAACGGCAGCCTGGTTGGCCAGCAACTGTAACAGCTGCACCGAGTCGTTGCTTATTGGCACCCTTGTAATCAGATTGTCGGCGGCGAGAAGTCCGATCAGTTTTCCCTTGCTGATCAGCGGCACCAACGCCATACAACGGGTACCAAGAGCATCAAGCAGGGCAGCAGTTGGGTCGTCCAATGGAGTTTCATTTTCGAGATTTGCCCAGCGACCCGATTCGCATACTCCCTTAACCAGTGATTCGACACTCAGGTCCAGACCAATATGACGGATCAACTCTGTAATCGGTTCGTCGTGCTGCCGGGAACTGTCTTCATAGCTGCTTAGTAAATCGCGCAGCGTCTGACGCTTCGACTCCAGTCCGCTCCAAATCTGGCCAGCATCCTCAGCATCTGATGGACCGATCGCCAGATGTCCATTCAGTTTCTGATTTTCGCTGTCGAGCAGAAAAAGGAAAACCCGGTTGAAACCAAGTCCCTGCGACGCCGTGGCGGCCGTCAAGATGACTTTCAGAACGCGGTCCAGTTCAAACGAGGATGACAGCGCTGCGGAAACCTCGGTTAGTAACTCAAGCTCACGAATCAGAGAGGGTACTTGCTCGGTTCGGCGCCCCGATGTGTTGACCTCCTCTACGACTCCGATCATCCCGCCAACACCATCCGTTCGCGGCTGGCACGACATATTGAGCACCATAAACCGACCATTCGGATTGGTACAACCGATAGCTGTCCCGACAAATGGCTCCCCACTTGCCATCAGGTCGGGAAACTTGTCGCCTAAACCGGTACTAAGAAATGTGTCTATACGTGTGATCGACAGGTCGTCCCAAGGCGTGTTATCATCAATCCCAAAAATCTCTGCTGCCGTATCGTTGAATTGTCGGATGCTACCGTCGGCGTCAATTGTGAACACGCCGATACCGGCATGACCAAGACACTCCAACAGTGGTTGGTCTGTGAGTCTTTCGACTTCGTTTTCAATCTGCGTATACATAAGTTGCTCGTCGATGAGTCTTATCTTCCCCTAACATATCTTCTGATTTTCTTGACGAGATGTCGGCTGAGCTTCTCCTCAAGATTTGCCAAAAACTGTATCTTCTGATAAGCCGTCAGGTGAATATCGGGATCATTGATGTCATCATCGGTTGAACCCTGAAAAACACGCTTACCTCGCTCTTTTATCTTGAACGATTCGGCTATTAGCTGTTTTCGTTTTGACAGGTCAATGAACCGAAACTCACCCTCGGCCAGACCGATCGTCTCGTAGCGGTGAAAGATCATCGGCAGGCTAAACGTCTTGCGTCGTTCGATTCGCTCACTCTGAACGTAAACGGCGAGAAGGTATCGCTTGCCGGTCTCCAGTCCCCAGTTTACCAGACTGTCGATATGATACCGATCTGTCGGGTAATCCGGCCAATCCTCCGCCATCTGATCGGACATGTATATCCGGGTCGATGTCGACCTGCTCATCTCCGTCTGTAGTTTGTCGGCCAGATGCGATTCGCCCCACGCTATCGGTGGAGTTTCGATGTGTACAACCACTTCAAAATCCGGGCTGGCCATCGCCGGTGCGACAGCTAATAGCGTCACGGCCGCCAGCAGAACAATCATATTTTTCATGGCTCTTATCCTACGGTCGCCTGATGTTCGTCCCGATAGAGATAGCGCTCTAAGACCTGCACGACAGAATCGGAGAACGATGCCAGCTTACTGGAGAGCAATGTCATCTCGTCTTTGCTGAGATAGTCTTCCAACATGCTGCGCTCAATGAACTCAATCCCGACCAGAGTCATTCCTTCGTCGCAATCACAGCGCTTCACCAGACCGAGCACATTGTTAACCGGCTCACAATCCTGCATAGTGAACTTCATTGAGACGATATCCCTCTCGGAAAGGGGCTGATCAATCTCGATCAACACTCCGGAAGGTGAGATATTGAGGATCGTCCCCTCAATGACCGGAGAGGATACTTCAGTCGAGAAATTGCCGAAAGCATCCTTGATCGTGTTCATTGATACCGGTGAAGAAATCTCGATTCGCACAAAGCGACGATTATCTTCTTCCTGTACACTGAACGGTCGCCTCGCCATGACGTCGCGCTCCTGCACATTGACGTCGGATAC
>DAOUUR010000507.1 GCA_030668045.1 bacterium | reverse complement strand
TGACCTACTGTCGAAACCGCAGGCAACCAACGGTTGGTCGGTTTCGACCTGCAGCTTCACCCTTCGACTACGCTCAGGGTGACGGTGTCAGGAGCACATCCGCACGCTACGGCGTATCTTGGGCTTGCGGGGACTGCGGAACATCGACCTACTCGTCTGCCGCCCACATTGTGTCGAAACCACGCCTCCGGTAAACCGGTGGCTCAGGCAACCATCGGTTGGTTGGTTTCGACCTACAGAACTATTTGGGTGAGAAACCCACCCCAAGGGGTGGGCGACCCGGTCACGGAATCAGGGGCAGACGAGGACGTCTGCCGCCCACAAAAGCTATTAATGTGGCCGACAACTAAGAGTGGCTATGCCACTGCCACAATTGAGTTGACTTTGATTTGTCGATTATCAATATTGTACTATGCGTACCGGACACAAAATCGTTCTGGGGCTGCTAACGTTTCTGCTCCTCAGCCCCGTCATCTCCTTTAGTATTCGTTCAGCCCTGGCTTCGGACTCTATCGATCAAGCCGACAGTGTCATAGAATCGGCCTCAGGAGATTCTACCAGACCGGAGTTCCGACCGATTGTTTACACAATTTCGATAGAGGGTGCCATCGGGACCGTTACCAACGACCGAATAGATGCCGCTATCGAACTGGCCGATGAGGAAGAGGCCGAACTGCTGGTGATCTATCTCGACACTCCCGGCGGTTTCACAAAACCAACCTGGGCGATATGCAAGAGCATCCTGAACTCGCCGGTGCCGGTTTGTATGTATATCGCGCCTTCCGGGGCACGTGCTGGTTCGGCTGGTGTTTACATGACGTACGCTTCGCATTTTGCCGCGATGGCACCATCGACCAACATCGGTGCCGCTCATCCGGTCGCAGGATCCGGCGAAGAGATCGACTCGGTGATGAACGAGAAGATCACCAACGATGCGGTGGCTCAGATCAAAGCGGCCGCCGCCAAACGCAACCGCAACGCCGAGTGGGCTGAGCAGGCGGTCAGGGAGTCGGTCTCGATTACCGATGTCGAAGCGCTGGAATTGAATGTTATTGATATTCGCGCCGACAATCTCGATGACCTTCTGGCCCAACTTGATGGCCGCGAAACCGATGTCCCGCTTGGCGATATCGTTCTGAAGCTTGAAAATGCCCGCACCCGCGTGATCGAGACATCGTGGATACATAAGTTTCTCGCACTGATCACTTCCCCCGATATCGCTTTCATCCTGTTCTCGATTGGTTCCCTCGGCATCGTGCTCGAACTGTACAACCCCGGAGCGATCCTCCCCGGCGTCGTCGGCGCCATCTCGCTGATCCTGGCCTTCTACGCATTCCAGACGTTGCCGATCAACTACGCTGGTTTGGCTCTGATCATAGTCGGCATAATCCTCTTTATAGCGGAGATCAAAGTGATCAGTCATGGACTCTTGTCAATTGGCGGCATAATAGCGCTCTTTCTGGGTGGACTCATGTTGATCGACACGGTCGATCCAACGCTGAAGGTATCGTGGTCAATCCTGATCACCGTCGTGGTGTGTGTTGGTGCGGCAGTGCTGCTTGCCGGCTGGCTGGTGCTCAAAGCATCCCGGCGGCGACCGTTTGTCGGCCATGAAGGGATGATCGGGAAAATCGCGACCGTCAAGAGAGACGGGTTGGTTTATGTCGATGGTGCCCTCTGGAAAATGAAATCAGCCGAGACGTTTGCGGAGGGCGACGAGGTAGAAATTGTCGCTGTCGATAAAATGGTATTGAAAGTTAGAAGAAGTTAATTATAAACAGGGAGTGTGAATAGATGCAGTTACCGATTCTTGCCGTCGTAATATTCTTCGGCTTTATCATCCTCGTCAACGCTATCCGAATATTGAAGGAATACGAACGCGGAGTGGTTTTCCGGCTCGGTCGCCTAATTGGTTCCAAAGGTCCCGGACTGATTCTTCTGATCCCGATAATCGACCGACTGGTGAAAGTTGACCTGCGCGTTATCACCTACGACATACCCTCGCAGGATGTTATCACCAAAGATAATGTCTCGATCAAGGTCAATGCCGTGCTTTACTTCCAGGTGCTGGACCCGAACAAGGCGATTGTTTCGGTGGCCAATTTCTTTGAAGCAACTTCGCAGATAGCGCAGACGACTTTGCGCTCTGTTCTCGGCCAGGTAGAGCTTGACGATCTGCTGGCCAAACGGGATAAGATCAATGCTGAGCTACAGCAGATTATCGATGACCAGACTGAGCCGTGGGGTATCAAGGTTTCGGT
>DAOUUR010000294.1 GCA_030668045.1 bacterium | reverse complement strand
TCAATGGATTGTTCAGATCATGGTTGAGTTTTAGGCACTGTGTGATAAATGGTTGCAGGTCGTCCCACTGGTCCGGTCCGATTGTTGACTTTGGTGTTGTTTCCGACCCATTCATGTTGCAACCTCAGCTCCCATAGCTCCCTCTTTCTTGTTGTGTCCCTACTTTTGCTTATCGACAATTGAAGCTCCATTCCTTACAAAAGAGTTGAAGAATAAATTACAAGTTAGTATATTCGGCCCTGAGTTACCAGCCTAACATCCACCGTAACAGTCCGATACTGGAGTAGATTGTGAAGATAGCGGTGATTGGAGCCGGCCTGATGGGCCGAGCAGCAGCTTTTGATTTTACCCGGGCAGAGAATGTCGAACTGGTCGGAGTGTTCGATATTAATGAGAACCTGGCTCGCGACGTTGCCAACAGGTTTGGCGATGAGAAGACGATTTCCGGACGGATCGATGCTTCGGACCCGGAGGCGGCGAAAAACCTGTTTTCAAATTATGATGCCGTTCTTTCCTGCGTTACCTACAAGTACAATCCGGGACTGACAAAAGCAGCTATCGAAGCTGGCTGCCATTTTGTTGATCTGGGCGGCAATAACGATGTTGTCCAATCGCAACTTGATATGGATCTGCAGGCCGAAGAGGCCGGAGTTGTCATCATTCCCGACTGCGGCCTGGCTCCGGGCTTTGTTTCGATTCTGGTGGCCGATGGTGTCAGCAAACTTGAGAAAGTTGAGTCGGTCAGAATCCGCGTTGGCGGCCTGCCGCAATCGCCTCGTCCACCTCTGAACTACCAGATGCTTTTCTCCGCCGAAGGTTTGATCAATGAATACTGGGAGCCGTGTATCGTCCTTGAGGATGGTGTCAAGAAGACCGTCAACCCGATGACCGGTCTGGAACTTTTGAATTTCGATGGGATCGGTCAACTGGAAGCTTTCTATACATCCGGTGGTGCCTCGACCCTGCCGGATACCTATCTGGGCAAAGTTGCTGATCTGGACTACAAGACGATTCGCTATCCGGGACACTGCCAGCTACTCAAACCGATGCTTGAGATCGGCCTGGCTTCGCGGCAGCCCATAGTGGTTGGTGATACGAAGATTGAGCCTCGTGAAGTATTCAAGGCGATACTGGAAAAGAATCTCAGTTTTGATGAGCCCGACATCGCTCTGGTACGGGTGACGGTCGAAGGTGAGCAGGACGGATCGACTAAGACTATTGAGTACGAAATTATTGACCGTCAGGATTCTCGCTCCGGTCTTTCTGCCATGATGAGGATGACCGCTTTTCCGGCAGCAATCGTGACGTGGCTGGCGGCTTCTGGACAGATTGACGTCCGTGGGTGCAAACCGCAGGAAGTTGCGATCAATCCGAAACTGTTCATCCCGCAACTGAAAAAGCGCGGTATCAATCTGACTATTCGCGATTAGTTGGGGATCAACGCCCTGGGCTGGGCCGGTTCTACCATAGGTCGGCAGGGAAAACCAGGTCGAGCCGGATTGTGGATCGCGGCGTCACGCAGACGGCATAGCTTGAGGTGTCAGTCTCCGGAGCGAAAATCACCTCAAGAACATGATTTCCGACCGGCACCCCCGCAAACGAGAAATTCCCACCGGCGTCCGGATAGACAACAGCGATAGTGAAACCGCCCGAGCCATCGGGATAGATCAGTCGCACCAAAATAGAATCTCGGTAGACTATCCCCGGCATTTCGCGGTCGCCATCGACAATGTAACCGCTCACAGTGTTGGCCAGCAGGTCGGAGGAGTAGGCGGCAATGAGTTTGTCGATGTTGGAGCCGGACCCGGTTGATCGGATCAGCGTGTCGGTGTAGAGATATAGAGTGCTCCAGGCATCACGTTTGTAACCATCGCTTTTCGTTCCAACAACCATATATGGTCCATCCCAGGTACCGAACCCCGGATTCTGAGCCAGCGCATCAAGGTTCGGTGGAAGGGCACCCACATCACCAACATACCCGAAATCTGACCGCGCTCCCCGGTCGTACAGGTCGGGATTGCCGGCAATGGCAAGAGCCAGTTGGTCGAGTTCTTTTTTGGTCTGTTCATATTGAGCAGTGTCAACCGAACTCCCCAGCTTGCGGATCGCCACAGTTGCAATCACACCCGCCAGCACGATCACAATAACCAACTCCACCAGCGTGAAGCCGTGATTACCGGTGCGTAGCTTTCTCATGGGCAAGCTCCTGTCATTACATCGAATGTTGAACCGTCAGAGAAAGTGACGGTGAAAGAGAGATTGTCCATGTTGGCACTTGGCAGACCGGTTGGGCTGATTCTGAAATCATCAAAATCGATTCTCAGTATCTCGCCATCGGTGATAAGCTGTGGGCTGCTGAACGTGACAAGTTCTCCGGATTCCGCCTTGGGGTTGACCCGGTTAAAGACGGTTGTACCGTCCCAAATAATGTAGCGGAAGTAAGCGCTAGGTGGTGACCAGGTAAGAATCACGGAGCTGACCGAAATATCACTGCCGCTGTTGTTCTCAACCCAGAAGTAAAATCCGTGGCAGTCGGCATACAGTGAGTCGGAGCCACTGACATGGGTAATTCCGGGCGACCAGCCACCGGTCGTATCGTACCAGACGTTTGCAGCCAGTGCATACTCGCTGTAGAGATTTGAATTTGGAATTACCGAGACAAAGCGTTTAACCGTGTCATCGGTCGGCTGATAGACAATTTCGATATCATGGTTGCCGATCGGTATTGAGTCGAACCCGAAATATCCACCTATGTCGGGGATGGTCGTTCTAGTGATAGTTGTTCCGGCGCCGTTGGGGATTGTCAGTCGTACCGAGATCGAATCTTTGTAAACCGATCCGGGCGGGCTGCCATCGGCATCAAGGATCGTTCCGGCCACCTGATTAACAAGCAAGTCTGAGGTAGAACCGGCCAGTTTGCGGACGATATTTGAGCCGGAACCGGTCGATCTTATCTCGATGCCACCGGTGTACGTGTAGTCACTGCCCCAGGCATCTTTTTTGTAGTCGTCTGTAATTTGAGTGAAACGGTTGGCAATGTATGGTCCGTTCCAGGTCGTGTATGAGCCGGGGTTTGAATAGAGAGCGTCGAGACTGGCGGGCATCGCGCCAATGTCCCCGACATAACCGAAATCTGAACGTACGCCGTTGTTTTCAAGCTCCGGATTGCCTACCGCCGCAAACGTCAAGGCATCAAGCTCCTGCTTTGTCTCCTCGACTCTTGCCGTCTCAAATATTTGCGAACCAGACTGGAGAGCCACCGTCGCCAAGATGCCGGCAATAACGATAACGATAACAACTTCAACAAGAGTGAAGCCTTGCTTGTTGCCGAACCGATATGGCATGATATTTCTAATTGCCTGTGGTCCGGTCATGGTCCGTAGCTCACTTCCACCCATACCTGAGTGCAATATGCCGGGAAGCTGCTGTTCTGACCCTTGAGGGCGATTCCAGCTTCCAAGGTAATGATTTCAGTCCATGTCCAGGCTGAACTGGTGTTGGGATTGGTTGTCCATTGCTGGTTATAGTCGGCATATGAACTAGTAAGTGCCTGCGCAGTTCCATTGTACTCGGTGCTGCCCACGTAGAGAGTCGGCTTGACATTGCCCTGGGTATGCGCTTTTCGCGCACGACAGTAAACAGTGACGCTTGTAATAGTGCAGGTCGTGTCACTGGGGTTCTCCATTTGGTAGGTGTCGGTAGTATAGGAATTGGTTGCGCGGACAATCCGAGTAGCATCGTCATCGGCCGTGGCTTCATCAACGCACTGCCAGTTTGAAGCACAACCATCGGTTGCCAGACCGGTCAAAGTTCCCGTTCCACCAGGACGAAGGGTTACCGTTCCACTTCCAGCGCAACTGCTTCCACCACCAAAATGAGCCGATGCAAATTTGAAACTGCGGTTACTCTTATGGCGGGGGAGAATGGTCAGGTAGCGGTGAAGAGTATCAACTTCTGGTGTATAGATTATGTTAAC
>DAOUUR010000190.1 GCA_030668045.1 bacterium | reverse complement strand
GAAGATCAGAGAGCTGTAGGGGAGTTGTACCCTCGGAAGAGACCATTCTCACATATTCGCACAGTGTGTGTATCTCTTCCCCTAATCTAACATCCTAAAACTTGATTCCAACCTGCCAGTTGAATCGCTCGGTGTTGTAGTCGGATATCTGCCAGGTGCACCATGCCGCGAGGTTGAACGGCGTTATGAATGGTGTCAGATTGCCGAGACCAAATCCGATCTCGCGGTACGGTTCGGTGGCGGTAGCGATCAGATCATCTGCCGGATTGGACGGGTGGTTATGAAAATCGGACCAGAAGGCGCCACCGTGGATGCTCAGAGTAAACGGTATCTCCTTTATCAATGGCAATCGGCTCTTGCGGAAAAGTAGTTGATCAAAATCGTGATTTACATAGAACGCAGCCACACGATTACCGGCGAAATTGTGTCCATCGAGCGTATTGAATCCGCGACTATTATAAAATACGCCGTTGGCGTAATCAATAGTGAAATACCGTTGCGGTGGCAGAGAACGGTCGGAGGTTCCGGCGAAGATGTTGACAGTAGTTACGCCAAGCCCGAGACTGCGTTGGCGTCGGGTTAAACGGACATGGTAACGTCTGAAGTCAAAATCATTTTCCATAAACCCCGCGTCAGCCAGTTCGCCACCAATAGCGATCCGGGTGTACTCGGTTTCTGTTCGAAGCATGTCGCGACCTTTGTTGTTGAAAAGCTTTCTTGAGTCAAAAGTCAGACTGGCTTCCAGACTGCGCAATTTCCCCTCAACAATAGCAGGGTTGGCTCGTGGTGATTGAGCTCCTTCGCCGTACAGCGTATAGTCGGTTCTTGCATCAACGGATTCTTGGTCTACATCGTGGTAACTGACTTGCAAACGGGTGTGATTGACGAGTTTGGAACCGGCGCTCAGAGTGAATCCTCTTTCGGCATAGTAATCGAACGGATCAAGTCGGGCCATTAGAGCCAGACTTGTCGGATTATAGTTGTTGTTACTGATCACAGTCGGACGAGCGACTATCTCGTCATGGCAGGCCAACCACAGCCAGAGTTTTTGTCGATCAGACAATTGGTAGCGCGTCCCGAAGCGGTACTGCCAGTCTTCACGTTCGAACGAATAACCTGCCTTGAGTCTAATCTCCCGGAAATTTGACCCCGAATAGAACTGCCTTAGCGTACCACCAAGACCGAGATAGGCACCTTCCACTCGATTGAAATGGAATAGATCGTGATATCCAACCGTGAACAACAGAAGCGAACCCGCCGCTGCCATCAAGAGCTTCTTGCCGAGTGGCTTTGGTGCGTTCTCAAGCGAATCGATACGGATGTAGGCGCTGTCTTCCAGAGCCGTTAACGGAATAGTCTGGTGAGATTCCCAATCAATACTGTCGATATCGTCGGCGCCCTCCTCAACCACGATCAAGTACTCATCGAAAGTACCATCCGGATGTCCCTCATCGAAGGCGTACTCGTACAACGAAGCCGACTGGGCAAACGACAGGTGTTGAGGTATGCCTGGTATCTTGACGCCAAAACTAACATAACCCGAAAAACGAACCTCAATCGGCATCCAGATATCATTGTCGAAGCTGGCAAACCGTTGACTGTAACGCAACGAATCAATAAACTCAAAACGAACCGCTTCGTTGAACCGAACATCGACTGAAACAACATCAAAGGTTGAATCGGCGATATCAATCGTGCCAATGAAGAGCGGGTCGGCATGAGACTTCGGTTCAATTTCAAGACGGAAGACAGCTTTTCCATCAAGGTACACGGTGTCCATCAAGTAGTAGTTGTAGTAGTCAAGAGCATCTTTGGCCGTCGGTGAAACGACAGCATACTTACCCAGGTCAATTCGATTCTTATTGAAATTGAGAATCTCTCCCACCGTCACAAGGTTGCCTTCGGCCTGGACGTTCTGTGTCTGGCGACGAGCGGTGATAACCTCCTTATAGTTGTCCGGTTGTTCCCAATAGGCCGTTGTCTGTGACTCGGCAATCAACAGAACCTGTTCGGCTCCCTCCTTGTCGCCATCACCAATGACAAACTTGGTGTACGCGTCATACCGGTAGTCATGCAACCGGGCAAGAATATCTCGCTTGCGACGAATAGCCTCGATGATTATCCGCTGACCCGGATCGTAGGCTCGGGTGTAAACGGTTGAACCGGGCAGCTCAATAATCGCTATTCGCAAGTAGATATCTCTGACCTGACGGCGATCAGTCAAATCAACAGCGATAGTATCAGAGTGATAGGCGGTATGGGAGAACTTCAGGGTGACCCGACCCGGTGGTAGAAGTAAATTGTAGCGGCCATCTTCGTTGACCAGAGTAGATATGCCGCTTCCCAGCACCCGTACTGTGACGAATGGGATCGGTTCACCGGTGCTCAGATCATATACGGTTCCTTCTATCCACTTGCGGTTTGATACCTGCCCACTCGGTTGACCGGCGACGGAGGGAGTAATCAGAACAAGTAGCAACAGAGCAGTGAGACAGGTTTGTATCACCCTCATGCGAGTTTCATACTTTTTAAAGGCGTGAGTCATAGGTTGTTCAAATTCAAAAGAAACACTTTCGACCTTTTACCTATGTTAAGAGGTAGTACGTATCACATCGACAGTTGTTCCGGGAAGATTCGTATGTGATACGTGTTCCTTAGTTCCGCTGTGCGGGGTGTAACCTTGCTACTCAATGATACAGTCTCTACTGTTCCTCACCGCCTTGCCGGAACTCGGCCAACGTTTCGTGCAGTAGTTGATTGAATTTGACCGGATCTTCCATATGCAAAAAGTGTCCCATCCCTGGCATCAACTTCAACTCAAACGATGGGGCCAGTTCCTGATTGCCGGTCACGTTAGTCGGCCACTTGTCGGAGTTGATACAGCGAATTGGAATGCGAACATCCTTGAAGGCCACCGCATAATCATATCGGAAGAAGTCAGAAAGTGCGCTAATCGCGACTTCGGCAGGCGCGGCCGACATATCAGTGGCAATTTGTTCGACAAGAATCGAGTCAGCTGTTGATACAAACATGCCCCGGACAAACCCGTTTGTAGTACCGACAAAATCAGATCGGAAAGGAGCCAGAAACTGTTCTATCTGTTCATTAGAAAACTGATGAGAGAAATCCTGAAAGTTATCAACCCCCACGATGGCCACCACCCGATCACCGAGAAGTCGAGTTGCTTCAATTGACACCGAACCGCCCATCGAGTGACCTACAAGTATGATGTTCTTGAGATCAAGTTTCTCGACCACAGCAGCAACATCAGCGCCAAACGATGATACTGTCCATTCGTCCCGACCCATCGCGGATTCCCCATGGCCAGCCAGATCGACAGTAACAACCGTATAGCTTTTGCTAAATTCCGGTACCTGCTCATCCCAGTAACTCCTATCACAGCTCCAACCGTGAACGAATACAAGCGTTTTTTCACCTTTGCCGGAAACATCATAGTAAATTGCCAGGCTGTCTTCGGAGAATACGCTGTCGATAACCGAATGGGTGGTGATTGCCGTTTCGGTCTTCTCCTGACACGACATAATAAAAACCATTACAAGAACTATGAAGCAGGCTGTCAATCGTAGTGTAGTGAAATGTGTCTCCCGGTTCATCAGAACCTCCTTGCTGTGAGTATTGATTTCATAAGGAATAGGTAATAATTTCTCAGGTTACAAGCATAAAGCGAAGTTAGAAGTCCGAGATACCAATACCAATCAAACATGTCTATTTGCACTGAAGTGATTCGACCCGATTGGCCAGTCCGGTTATTGACTATTACCAGAAGGTCGATACCGAGAGGCACTCTGCTCGATGACGTGCTATTTTTTTGTCCAAATTCATGAAACATGGCACAACTCAATCCGTACTACTGTGTAGAAGAATACACCAGCCGTTTATGTCCTACACAAGGGTAATTTGGTAGGAGTTACAGACCCAAATAGTGGACTGTAGCTAACAGGATAGGTGTGCCCGTCAGCCAGCGTAGTTTCGGGTGCGGAAAAAATGAAAGGGTTATCATGAAGCATTTATTCAAGACTAATACCGGTACCTACTGCTTTATTGTGGTGGTAATGATGCTCGTGTCCGCCTCGGTGGCCTCAGGCAAAGCCTTTGAGCCGGTCTATCAACCTGAGCTTGAAATGAGCAAGGCGCCGAAGTCTATTGATATCGACGGCGACCTCACCGACGCGGGTTGGCAATCGGCAAGTCGGGCGGATAATTTTGTAGAGCGTTCTCCCGGTGATAATACGCAACCAGTTGTGAACACCGAGGCGTTTATCACTTATGACAATGACAGATTGTATGTAGCTTTCATTTGCCACGATGACCCGGAATCGCTGCGGGCTACTATGTGCCAGAGGGATCAATACGGCGCCGACGATGCAGTCGGTATTCTAATTGACACCTATGGCGAGGCGGCGTGGGCTTACCAGTTTTTTGTCAATCCGTACGGAGTTCAGAAAGATCGGCTGTGGACGAGTGTTCATGGCGAAGATGCAGGTTTCGATCTGATCTGGGAATCTGCCGCCCGGATCACTGATTCGGGTTATCAGGTGGAAATGGCGATTCCATTTTCCAGCATGCGCTTTCCCAATCAGGATACTCAGAGTTGGAAAGTCGATTTCTGGCGCAATCGTCCCCGCGAGAGTTATTTTCAGTACACCTGGTCGGCCAATAACCGTGATGAACAATGCTGGCCATGCCAGTGGGGTAAGGTCGACGGAATCACGGGCGTTCGTCCCGGCAAAGGTTTTGAGATTCTGGCCACGGTAACCGGTGACAAAGCTGGAACTCTGGATGATGCGAGTGATCGTAACTCTGCATTCACAAACGGATCGACAGAGAGCGAAGTGTCGCTCGGCGGCAAGTATTCATTCACATCAGACATCACCGGCGAGGCTACCTACAATCCCGATTTCAGTCAGATTGAAGCCGATGCTGCCCAGATTGATATCAACTCGACGATCGCATTGCTTTTCCCGGAGCGACGACCGTTTTTCCAGGAAGGTTCTGACCTCTTTCGGACGTTGTTCAATTCTTTCTATACGCGAATGGTCCTTGATCCGGAATACGCCGGTAAATTCACGGCGCGAATGGACAAGACCAGCATTGGTTATTTCCTGGCCCGTGATGAAAACAGTCCCTACATGATACCACTGGGCGAGAGTGGCCCCAGAGCGATTATTGGCAGGAGTACTGTCAACGTGCTCCGAGGAATGCGGTCTATCGGCAATGACACACAGCTTGGTTTTATGGTTACCGACCGACGGTACGACGGCGGCGGATTCGGCACGATACTGGCGGTGGATGGTGATGTCAGGCTGACACGCAACTACAGCATTGACGGGCAGTTTATTTACGCTCTGACCGAGGAACCAAATGACCCCACCATCATGGAACAAGAGTTGAGCGGGAAAACGTTCGACGACGGCAAATACACCGCCGCTCTTGACGGAGAGTCGTACAATGGTACCGGTGTGATAGCAAGATTCCGACGCCAGGGCCGTCACCT
>DAOUUR010000291.1 GCA_030668045.1 bacterium | reverse complement strand
TCTTTCAACATTCGCAGGGTTATCGACTTGTTAGAGGATGAACTGAGCGAAAACCCTCAAAATCTTAAGGCACTGAAGCTGCTCGCAATCTCTTACACCGGCGTTGAACGGTTCAACGATGCCTTGGAGACGATAGACCAAGCCATGGCGATCGCAAACAGCATAAGTCCCCGGATGCTCCTTTTGAAGGCACGCGTCTTGCATTATCTTGGGAGTAACAGAAAGGCTAAGGAATTCCTGAAAGCCCACTGGGCATTTTTCGAAGGAGATAGCGCTCTGTCATCCAAACGAGATGGCCTCCTGTCATTAATTGAAGCTGCTCTGTCCGAAGACTGAGGACGTTCGGCCATTTGGGTGCGCCACAAAGAGTTGCACCATAATACCCCCTGAGACTAATACATTTGCCTGGTGGCAAAAACTATGTTGACAAAACAAAAATAAACACTATAATATGGGCTGGTTCTCGTAACTCCCCAGACAGCTCAATATCTGTTCGGGTTTTTTCTGCGTGATTATTCCCTAAAAGTTTAATCGGTAGATTTGGTGAGATAGGTTACTGGCAGATATTTCTGCCTGCGAAAGGTGCATTGATTGATGATAGATATAGCTCAAATTAGAAACCTTGCTATTGTTGCCCATATTGATCACGGTAAGACGACACTGATAGACTCGGTATTCAAGGCCACACAGACTTTCCGTCAAAACCAGGAAGTCGCCGAACGGCTCATGGACAACAATGTGCTCGAACGTGAGCGCGGCATAACTATTCGTTCAAAACATTGTACCGTTTCCTGGAATGATTATCTCATAAATATTATCGACACGCCCGGACACGCTGATTTCTCCGGCGAAGTTGAACGGGTACTCTCAATGGTTGACTCAGTTCTGTTACTGGTCGATGCCAACGAAGGACCGATGCCTCAGACCCGTTACGTACTTATGCGTGCTCTCAAGCTTGGCCTTCGCCCCATTGTCATTGTCAACAAAGTCGACCGACCCAACGCTCGCCCCGATTATGCCCTCAACAAAACATTTGACCTGTTCATAGAGTTGGGCGCCACTGAAGAACAGGCGCAATTTCCGGTACTATATGGTTCCGGTCTTGATGGGTGGTTTGTCAATGACCTCCAGACGGAAGAGCGCCGGGGAATGGATGCTCTCTTTCAGACAATCATCGACGACGTTCCTCCGCCTCAAGGCAATCACGACGGTGAGTTTCTGATGCAGGTTAGCTCTCTTGATTGGAATGACTATGTTGGCCAAATTGGTTGTGGACGGGTTCTCCGAGGTACGCTGAAAAAAGGTGAAGACTTTACGCGCATCGCAACAAAGCTGAAAGATCCAACGTCTCAGGATAAGAGTTGGGAGATAGCTTCTTCTTCGAGGGTTAAGGGTGTCCACATGTGGATCACTCGCGGTCTGACGCGAGTTGAAACCGATGAAATTACTGCTGGTGATATTGTCTGGTTGGCCGGTCCCCCGGAGATCGGGATTGGCGATACGTTTACCAAGAATGAAGATACTAAAGTAGCATTGAAGCCGCTTGAGATCGAAGAGCCTACTCTCTCGATGTTTTTCCTTGTGAACAACGGGCCGTTCTCCGGACAGGACGGTACAGCTATTATGCTCCGCCAGTTGAAGGAACGCCTCAGAAGGGAACTTCGGGTAAACGTTGCACTGAGAATGGAAGATGTCGGCCGCCCGGATGGTGTGAACGTTTCGGGGCGTGGAGAACTTCATCTGGCAATCTTGATTGAAGAGATGCGACGGGAAGGACTTGAGTTCTGCATTTCCCGCCCGGAAGTCATTACGCATCAGGATGAAAACGGCAATGTCCTGGAACCTATCGAACAACTTGTCATTGATGTTCCCGAAGAATACCAGGGAATCATCATAGAGAAACTTGCCAAACGTAAGGCTGAATTGACGACAGTTGAAAACGCCGACACCAATACCGTTCGTCTCGAGTTTGAAATCCCTACTCGTGGTTTGATCGGGTACCGGTCGGAGTTCCTTACCGACACCCGTGGTCTTGGAATCATGGCATCCCGTTTTGTTGGTTACGGCAAGTGGCGTGGTGACATTGTCTCCAGGAACAGGGGTTCTGTCGTCAGTATCGAAACCGGCCCGGCCACCGCTTATTCTCTGGAAGGGCTGCAGGAGCGGTCGGTCCTTTTTGTTGAACCCACAGAACGAGTCTATGCCGGTCAGATTGTTGGCGAGAATTCAAGAAATATGGATATCACCTGCAACCCGACCAAACGGAAACATCTCACCAACCATAGAGCATCGGGCAAAGATATGACCGTCAAATTCGATGTCACCCGTAAGATGTCGTTGGAGCAGGCGATGGAGTGGATCAGAGATGATGAACTTGTGGAGATAACTCCCAAGTCTATTCGAGTTAGAAAAATTATTTTAGATACTATTGAACGAAGACGCGGCGAGATCAAACGACTTGCCTCAAATGAAAGCGCCAGTGCGTTGCAGTCAAGACTCACAGCGTGATTGAGCTGTGACGCCAATTAAACTTTATACGTTAGAGAGAACAACTTGAACTTTGCACAACATTCACACAACACTGCCCCAGAGAACTATGACATGAAAAGTGCCGAAACTACCAAACGATCTCACAATGGATTTGACGATCTTGGTATAGCACCGAACTTAATAAAGGCGATCGACCGACTTGGATTTGAGAACCCTACCCCTATACAAAAAGAAGCGATACCGGCGTGTACACAAGGTGAGGACATTATTGCCGTGGCCCAGACAGGCTCAGGCAAGACGATGGCCTTTGGGATTCCGATGCTACAGCGTTTGGCGCAGAGCAAGAGAGGGATGGGGCTTGTTCTGGTCCCGACTCGTGAGCTGGCCATTCAGGTGGAAGAATCACTGCAGATTATCAGCCGCGCTTCAGACATTCGTTCGGCTGTCCTGATTGGGGGAGTATCGATGCTTCTCCAGATCAATGCTCTGAAGAAAAACCCTCGGGTTCTCATCGCCACTCCTGGACGGCTGTTAGATCATCTGGAGAGAAGAACTGTCAAGCTTGCAGACGTTGAAGTCTTTGTCTTGGATGAAGCGGACCGGATGCTTGATATGGGCTTCATCCATGACATCAAAAAAATCATCAAAGCAGTTCCTGAAAAACGTCAGACGATGCTCTTCTCGGCCACTATGCCGAAAGAAGTCGAGGAAATTGCCAAGAAGCTGATGGAAAACCCGACCCGTTTTGAAATCGACCGTTCCGGTGCAACCCCGACCGAAGTTAGTCACGAGATGTTTATAATCAAGAACACCGACAAGAGTCGGTTGTTGGCCGTTCGGCTCAAACAGTGTTCCGGCCCGGTGCTGGTTTTTACCCGAACCAAGTGGATGGCCCGCAAGTTGACCACCAGGGTGAACCGGATGGGTTTTACCACAGCAGAGATTCACTCCAACCGAAGCCAGGGACAGAGACGTGATGCCCTGGAGGGATTCAGGCGCGGAAGATACCAGGTCCTCGTAGCGACCGATATCGCCGCCCGTGGAATCGATGTCATCGGGATTGAACTGGTAGTCAACTACGATATGCCGGCGACATCAGAGGATTATGTACACCGCATCGGCCGCACCGGTCGTGCCGGAAAAACCGGTCGCGCTATTTCTTTTGCTACTACCGAACAAGAAGGATCGATCAGAGATATCGAACGATTCATGAAGACCAAGCTGGCTATCTCTTCTCTACCGAAATTGCCATCGGAGAAACGCCTTTTAGTGGAAGCCGACCAATCGAGCATGAGGATCGAACCTTCAAGGGATGAAAGAGTTCCGAGACGCCAAGCCTCAAAAGGCCGCCCTTCAAAACATCGGTTCTCCAGGAAAAGTGATTCCGGAAAATCTTCATTGAAGCGAACTGACTCAAAGCGCAAGAACGCCGAAAGCAAAGATTCCAACGAGCAGGGCCTGAAACACGAAGTGTTCAAGAGAAAAGATTCGAACGGGCAGGGACCGAAACG
>DAOUUR010000354.1 GCA_030668045.1 bacterium | reverse complement strand
GTAATCCGCGTTCTGTAGTTAATGGTACACCCTAAAGCTTGACTCCATTTGTTCCGATACTTAGCAACAATATGGTCATCTGGAAGAAAAAAGATTTCGGGTTTCATTTCACGCTCTCAAGTCCGCTCACTTCGGACGAAGTAGACCGGTGGAGGACGGAGGTTGAGCAAGCTGTCCGGCAGATGCGCGGAGGGTTCCGTGTCTTTGTCAATATGGTGGACTGTGAATTGATACCTGCCGAGGGTAAGCCCATTCTTGAAGATCTCCAGATATTCTGCAAGGAAAACGGGATGATACGCTCAGTTGTTATTTTAGGCGACGACATAACCGTAATGCAAATGAAGCTCGTGGCAAAAAAGACGGGCATATATGAGTGGGAAAGATATATTGATGCTTCAAGCCATCCCGACTGGGAAGAACTCGGTATGAATTGGATCATTAACGGCATTGACCCGGATGGCATTGCCAAGCCATTGGTTTCCTGTATAAAATCTCAGTAATTGATATTCTATATTGCCGCAATGTTGCGAAGTGGCTCTCTCCTTACATAGGTTAAAGACCGATCTTCAGGGAGATCGAAGCGGAGAGGTCTTCGTAGTTGAAGAATCCTGTGGAGGATTGGTTTTTACGATAGCCAAAATAGATCGATGGTGTGAGCTGTTTCCCATTCTGCAGTGATACCGCTTTCGAAATAGAAAACGACAAGGTGGTCAACTGGTCATCGCGAGTATCTCTCCAGTATGTTTCACTGGTAACTTCACCAAGTTCGATCACGTCTATAAAGCTCTTGTCAAAATAGGCGCATGAGAGTTCAGCAGTGATCTGCTTTGGAAAGATATGCTTCAGACCACCCGAATAATTCATCCCTTCCCATAGATTCGTCCACGGAGAAAGATAATCAATAGTGTAGCCAAGGACAGTATAGTCGTTGTCCACATGTAACTGACGATGCCCAATGGAGAGGTTCAACCCAGTCCGTTCCCCCAGTGGGCGCGAGTATCGAAGGAGAACACCGGTTATGTCAAAAATCTCTGCTGTGCTCTGACTTTTGGTGGAAGAGTTGTTGCTACCTGTTTGGATCAGTGTCGGCTGGTCAAATGATCGACGAGAATAATCCATCTTAAGTGCAATCGAATTAGACCCCAGAACTGTGAGATTGACTCCGGTGGCAATGTCGACACCACGATTTGATCCGAAGTCTGAGTTTGTATAGTTGTTATTCAAATATGAAACGGATGATTGCAGGTATGCCCACCGCGTAATGCGATAACTGAAGTTTGCGCCAGCCATGCCCCCCACTTGATCATATAATTTGTACAGCGTGCCAAATTTACGTGCTGCCATACTGCCTGTCAAAGCCAGTGTGAATGGCGAAGTTTCAGGGGTTGCAATGATTGTGACTGATAAATCACCGGTCAGATTGGATAGATCGCCATAGTTGGTAAACGTGCTGTATTGAGCTCCGGCCGCAAGTTGGGTAGAGCCTGAAGGGTAGTACTTCATACCCATTCCAATAGAAGCGTACTTATCCCCTGTCGAATTCGAGTCGTTGAAGAGATTGCTCTGGTACCCGCCTCCGACTGTTGCCTCCGTTACCACTTCAGCACTCAAATTTGAGGCTATAAGGATTGCTGCTAATATGAGTACAACTTTTGGAATTGACAGTTTCATGGCTATTCTTTCTATCGTCATTATTATAGGAAAAGGGATGACGGATTCAATCCGTCATCCCTTTTTTTCAAAAATGGAGGTATGATCTTATTCCCCGCCACGCTTCTGGGGACCTTTGGGACCGGTTCCATCACATATACCGGTACCGACTGTTCCGCCACCCGTGCCATCACAGATACCAGCGCCTGGGCCATTCATTTCGCCAAGGGTACCAATTCGCTTCTGGAACATATTCCCATTGAACGTCTGTAGGCGATTGAATTTCTGAGTCATGTTCTGTACCATTTTTGGTTCCGGATTCTCACCAAGCTTGCCATACTGGTAGCCGTCGCCATCCTGGGCATTCTTGATATAATCATCATCCAGACCATTGGGATACCCGTCACCGTCATGATCAGGGGCATTGTCATTGAAACCATCATTATCCAAGTCAACGAAGTTGCTACCGTTGCCGTCGCAGGTCTGAGCCTGGGTGGCCGGTGTCGTCAGCATCACCAGACCTAGTATGGCGAACGCTGTAAGTAAAAGGTTTCCGATCTTCATGGGGTTTTCCTTTCTTTCAATCAAGGGTTTATGTTTTGGACCGATTGTTTTCTGAAACGATTCAAATCTTGCCATATTTTTTGCCGCGTTTGTGTACATTCGCTCACTTTCTTCCTGTAAGACACCTACTCTGTCCTATTCGATTAATACTCATCATCTGAAGTAATTGAGTAACAAAGATTGTGCCAAACACGCCCCGCCCAAGTAACCCGTTGATAGTAATAGGGATACGGCCAGGGGGACCTGTTTGGCCGGCCAGCGAGTGTACGTTAATGCTCAATAACAGGGCTCTGGGTGAACTAAATGGTACAGTCTCTACAGAAGTAGCCGGGAGCATAGACTCGGTAACCACCGGCATCTTTCTGATTAATCCAACACCAGTACATTGTACTTTTAGGATTGATAGCAGCATCAGTGCGAGTAAGCTGGTAGAGTTTAGAGCTCTAATAATCCTGAAACATCTTCTATAATTTCGCAACGGCTCTCTTGAGTAATGCCGAGGGTGTCGCATAACGGCGTGTACAGCAGCCATTTACCGGCACTCGCTGCAATCCTCGCCAATACCCCAACTGTAACATTTTTGCACAACCTACCGATATGAATACGGACAAGCCATTTTTTGCTGACAAGATGGTTTTCCAGGAACGCTGCAGGAGAAGGGGTAGTGGCTGAAACGACAGGAACAGAAATGATGATCAGTTATTGTAGGCAGATTTCATGACGGGACAAAAGAGATTATTCTCATTGGTTGCCATATTGACGGCCATTTCGATGGCCGTTGTCACTGTGGCTCTTGCGATATTGTATAATTCCGCATTTGAGCAACAGCGGGCGCGACTTGTCGATACTGTAGAGAGTCAGGCAAGTCTCATCCGGGTAGTAGCCACTTACAATCAGAGCGTCACACCTCATTTGAGAGATGAAAACCCTGAGTACGATCCTTTCGCCGCATCGCTCAGTCAGCTACGAGCGGCTCACCAGGAATTTCCCGGTCTCGGCGAAACGGGTGAATTCACACTGGCCAGACAGGAGGGTGATCAAATTGTCTTCCTCCTGAACCACCGACATTGTAACCTTGATAATCCGCAGCCTATCCCGCTTTCATCGACAGAAGC
>DAOUUR010000023.1 GCA_030668045.1 bacterium | reverse complement strand
GCTTGTCTTCGCCAGTCACCGCTTTTGCGGGCTTGTCTTCGTCAGCCACCGCAAAGGCGGCCAGGAAGGCAACTGCGCTCAGACTGAGAAGCAGAATGGTGAAAAATTTACGCATGTTCAATACCTCGCCTTGAATCAATTAATTTAGTTTCTATTTTCCATACTACCCCTTATACAGGGAAACAATCGCATATAGTCCAATTTCTTGTCGAAAATATAGCCCTATTCGGTCTGAGTCAAGATCAAAAAACCCTTATTTCACAGGCTTTTCGACCTCAAAAAAGGTCTTGCCCGTAGTCAATCTTTTGGCTAACTTATGGTGCAGTTGTATGAAAATTTTGATTATTACACAGCATTTTCCGCCGGAAAAAGGGGCGGTCAGACGGCTTTTTGAATTCTCCCGATATTTCGCTCGGCAGGGCCATGATGTGTCGGTACTGACGGCTATCCCTAACTACCCGGATGGAATAGTACCGGAAAAATACCGCGGCTATTTTATGTACCGCGAGGAGATGGATGGCGTCAAAGTGTACCGCAGCTACGTTCTGGCGGCTCCTAACCGATTTCCCGGCAAGAGGATGGTGGGCTTTGTCGTTTTTCTCTTGACGGCGGTTATTAATTCGTTTCGCCTCAAGGACGATTTCGATGTCATAGTAGCTTCCAGCCCGCCGGTGACAACGCCAGTGCTCGGGTGGTTGATCTCGAAAATCAAGAGGAAGAAGTTGGTTATCGAGATTCGCGATCCTCAGCCGGAGTGCAGTGAAGAATTTGGCGCGCTGAAACCATCGTTATTCACGAAGACAATCAAGAAAATTGTGCACTTTGTATACCGCCATGCTGACCGTGTGGTTGGTGTCTCGGAAGGTTTTACTGAATTTGCCCTCCACGCAGGCGTACCTAAAGAAAGACTGACTACTATCAAATCCGGGGTCGGAGGTGAGTTTTTCGATACCGGCTCCAATGGTATCCGAACGAAATTTGGCTGGGATGAGCAGTTTGTCATCCTGTACGCCGGAACTATGGGCTGGGCACATTCTTTCGAGGTTGTGATTGAGGCAGCCCGCAAGCTCATTGACCAGCCCGATATCAGATTCGTTTTTGTGGGCGATGGTGAGAAGCGGGCGGTGCTTGAGGACATGGTGCAGGATTATGGTCTCAAGAATGTTACCTTTATCGGCCTGCAGCCACTTGATTCGATCCCATATTTTCTGCAGACAAGCGACATCCTGATTGAAAGCCTCAAAGAGGTTAAGGCCGACAACCCGGTTACCAAGGGCACCTACCCGGCCAAGCTGTATGAGTATATGGCGGCGGGGCGGCCAATTGTATTTGGAGCTCGGGAAACATCAGAGCCGGTTCGCGAGTTGGAAAAAGCCGGTGGGGCGCTTTCCTTCCGGGCCAACGACACCAATCGTCTCTGCGAACTGATTCTTGATGTCAAGACCGGCAAGATCGACGGCGACAGGCTGGGAGAGGGTTACCGCGAGTATGCTGCCCGCAACCACCGCCGCGAAGACTGGGCCGAGCGTTATCTTGATTTCCTCAAGAGCATCTAAGGCGCTTTTGTTAGCCTGACATTTCTACTATATTTCCCCAACATGAATCTATAACCGGGAGATTAGCTATGTCTGCTGATACAAATTCGGCGGCTTCGATTACGAAGTTGACCGTTGACGATATGCCACAATTGTTGATCGGAGCCGATACGATGGTTCCGACTCTATCGGGTCTCAGGCGCTACATCAATTTCGACAACGCCGCTTCCACACCGACCTTCACGATAATTGCCGATGAGGTCACCTCCTTCCTTCGGTGGTATTCCAATGTCCACCGGGGAACCGGTTTCAAATCGCAGCTATCAAGCTGGGCTTTTGAGCGAGCGCGTGATATTGTGGCTGAGTTTGTTGGTGCCGATCTGGAAACCCAGATTACACTCTTCACTAAAAACTCAACCGATGCAATCAACAAAGCGGCCCACCGCCTGGCGATCAACAAGGAAGATATCATCCTGACAACATTGATGGAGCATCATTCCAACGAACTACCGTGGCGTCGGGTTGGTGAGGTTCGTCATATCGAGCTAAGCGATGACGGGTCGGTATCCAAAGAGGACTTCCTTGCCAAGTTGAAGAAATACGGGCAGCGCATCAAACTGGTGGCCATCACCGGCGCGTCCAATGTCACCGGCTACATCAACGACCTGGATTTCTTTGCCCGCGAGACTCATCGGGTTGGGGCGAAACTTTTTGTCGATGGTGCCCAACTGATACCGCATCGGCCGGTCGATATGAAGCCGAATGATCCCGAGCATCGGATGGACTTTCTTGTTTTCTCAGCTCACAAAATGTACGCTCCCTTTGGTGTGGGTGTATTGATAGGCGATCGGGCCGTTTTTGAAGAGGGTGATCCCGAAATGGTTGGCGGTGGTGTTGTTGATATGGTGACTCTTGAGGATGCCTATTGGGCCGATCTGCCGGACAAAGAAGAAGCCGGTACTCCCGACATAATCGGCGTCGTTGCTCTGGCTAAGGCGGTGGGGATGTTCCAGGCGCTGGGCTGGGAGAGTATTATCAACCATGAATCGGAACTGGCAGCTCACGCCCTCCGGCAACTTCGTGAGATCCCTGGCGTCAATCTCTACGGCGATATCGACCCGGACAATGCGGCTAATCGCTTGGGCGTGATAGCGTTCAATATCGACGGCCTGCCCAACGGCTTGGTGGCGGCGGTGTTGAACTACGAAGGAGCGATTGGGGTTCGACCCGGCTGTTTCTGCGCGCATATGTATGTCAAGTCGTTGTTGCGTATTACGGAGGAAGAATCCTTAAAGTACGAACAGGAAATTATGGAACGAAACCGCTCCAATCTTCCGGGAGCAGTGCGGGCATCGTTTGGGATTTACAACACGCTGGAGGAGGTTGATATCTTTGTTGAGCTGATCAGAAAAATAGCCGCCGGTAATTATCAGAAAGACTATCTGCTCAACAGCGAGAAAGGGACGTACGCGCCGAAAGATTTCCAGTTCGATTTTGAAAAGTACTACTCAATCTGAGGGTGGCGGATTGGAAATGACAAATCCAGTTCTGAAACGATGCTGATCCTACCCCGCCCCTAGTTCATCTCAGCGATGAGCCGGAGGCCTTCAAGCGTCAGAGTCGGTTCGACCTGATTGATATGACGGGTCTGCTTTTCGATACTCTTTGAAAGCCCACCAGTGGCGATAATCTTATACGCTATATCAGGTGTTGATTCGATAATCCGGTCGATGATATAATCGACCTGACCGACCGTCCCATAGAATAACCCCGATTTTAACGCTCCGGCGGTTGATTTGCCGATGACCGAGTTCGGTTTTTCAATCCGAACCTCAAACAGTCGAGCCGCTTTCCGGGCCAGTTCGGCCATCGAAGTCTCCGGCCCCGGTATGATGACGCCACCAACGTAGGCGCCATCTTTATCGACAACATCAAAAGTGGTGGCCGTCCCAAAATCGACAATGATAATCGGTCCGCCAAATTTCATATATCCGGCTGCCGCGTTGGCAATACGGTCGGCACCGACTTCTTCGGGTCGTTCAGTCGCAACGGTAATCGGTAATTTGATATGACAGGTGACAGTTACCGGCAAGCAGCCAAGATGTTTTCTGCTGGTTGTTTCAAAGACTTCGGTCAACACCGGTACGACCGAGCAGATGATGACATCATCGACATCCTCGCCCGACAGTCTCATCCGTTCCAGAAAACCGGTGATAAAAAACCCGGCTTCGTCGGTAGTCAAGTTGTGCCTTGAGGCGATCCGGAAATGATCTTTTAGGGTCGTGCCTTTGTAGACACCGATTACGATATTGGTATTGCCTATGTCGATTGCCAGAAGCATCGGGTTGCGGCTTTCGTTTTTGGTTCAGTTTATCGGTAGACCGGTGGACCGGGTGCCACTAAGATGGCTGGCCAGGTCACGGTTTATTTTCTCTGCCGATTTGTAGGCGTCGTACATTCCATAGATGAACAAAATCGGTGTGGTCAGCATACCGATCAGGACCACCACCATTATCCACGAGAGAGAATAAATAACAATGAAGAAAATGCCTTTAGCAATTTGACCGTTATATATTTGCCCCAGACCCATATAGAAAAACGACAGAACCGCCGCCAGTCCGGGATTCTTGTAAAAAACAGGGGTTGCCGGGTTGTTCATATACTTCTCCGGTTAGTAGCAAGACTGTTCCTGCTGCTGGATTATAGTACGATTGGTGCTCAGAATCCAGCCAATTTCCACAATCCGGCCGGTTGACATTAACCATCCTCCCGAGGCAGCCGAAAATATGAAGACAGGAGGAGTGTCGATTGCGCCAAATCATTATACTATTATTGCTACTTGTCATGACCCTGGCAGGCTGTGGGTCAAAATATTCAACCGTCGAGGCCGAAGAGCAGAAACGGCAACAACCCGACCCTGCTGATCAGCCGACCGAGAGCCGATGGGACAATGATTCCGATCATGGTCTGGGCGATGGTTTGATGCTGTACCGTCAGGGCAATCTGGATGCGGCGCAGCTCTTTTTCGAGGAAGTAGTAGCCGGCAATCATGTTCATTGGCTGGCTCACTATTATCTTGGACTGGTACATTGCAAGAATAAATCGTATGGGCAGGCGATCGCTCAACTCCATCTCAGCCTGGATCAGGCCCCCCGCGACAATCGAAGCCGCGCCTTGATATATGTAGCGCTCGGTGAATGTTTTGAGCGCAACGGTGAGAGCGGTCGCGCCGAGCAGCACTACCGGACAGCCCTCAATCTACATCCTCAATCATCGCCCGCTCAGGATGGCCTGGAAAGACTCCGCGCTTTGACGCAGGTGGATCGCTGAAAATTTCACTTCGCGTGTCCTGATCGCCAGCATATATTACCGGTCGCATGACTGACAGGCACCCCACATACAAGCTTGGCCCCGACTTTCCCGCCAAACTCGACCAATTTGTTGATCAATTTATAGCTGACGGTTTTCGCTCTTTCTCCGGCGAGTTCTCCCGGATTGATGACTTTATCCAGCAAGCAAACCGGGAGGCAAGCGAGCGCGATGATAACGATCTCCGCCGGACCGAGAAAGTTAAGTACTTGCTGGAGGCCGTTTCCTTTCGGATATACGACCGGCTGAACCGTGAGGCTTTCAACAAGAAGAAAGATACGATCATAATCCTGCCCGACTGTCTCTCCATTCACGAAACGGAGTGCGAGAAAGCTGATCTGCCATATGGTGACGTCTGCAAGGGTTGCCTTGATGACTGCCAGGCCAATCTGATCAGGCAACTGGGAGCCCGCTATCGCGTCAAAACAGTATTCTCAAAGCGTAAACTCAGCGAGCAGATTGAGCACTATGCCGCCAAGAGTGAGTCGTTGAGCGTGGTTGGAATTGCCTGCATTATGATGCTGGCCGACGGTATGCGCACCGCCGCTGATCTTGACGTACCGGCACGTGGCGTACTGCTTAACTTCTGTGGATGTGATCACTGGAACGATCAACCATTTGCATCGGAGATGACCGTATCGTGGCTGGAGCAGATTCTGGAGGAGAAATATGGCCACCGAGATTAGAGAACTTACTATCGATGACTACGATGAGATCATCCGTCTCTGGCAGGATGCCGGTCTGGAGTATAAACCAGAAGGGCGGGATCGCCGTGAGCTGATGGCTGCGGAGATGGCGCGACCGTTTTGTGTCTTTCTCGGTTTGTTTGAGAACGACCGGATGATCGGGCTTGGTCTTGCAAACTGGGATGGTCGTCGCGGGTGGATAAACCGGGTGGCGATTGATCCCGACCTACGGGGAAAGAAATTGGCCGGGACAATCATCAAGGCGTGTGAAGATTTTCTCTACGAACAGGGAGCGGTGGTGATTTGCGCCCTTATCCACGAGGATAACGCCCCCTCGATGGCCTGTTTTGAGAATAACGGTTATCGTTGCGAGGGGGAGATAAAGTATTTCACAAAACGAAACTCACCGCTTGATTGATATTCTGTTCCGAAACTTCCCGGTTCGATCTAACTACCCGCGATAGCCTCAAAACCCTGCTTGAGTTCCTCGTAGCTGCGTAGACCTTTTAGACGCAAAACCTGGTTGCCCTGGCGATCGTAGAAAATCGTGGTCGGAACACTGGCGATCTGGTACTCCGTAAGAATGTCCTTGTTGGCTACCATCATTACCCACTGCATTCCCGCTTGTTTGGAATAACCGGTTACCTGCTGGGCGTTGTCTTTGATAGCAACCCCAAGTATTTCCACGCCCTGATAACGGTATTCATCGTAGAGCCGAATCAAGTCGGGAATCTCTCGGCGGCAAGGCGGGCACCATGTTCCCCAAAAATTGATCACGACCGGTTGCTTGCCGATCCATTCGTTAGAGCTGCGGATTGATCCGTTTATGTCGTACGCCTCAAACAATGCTCTTGTCGTTTCGGACCCATGCTGTGCCGATGCCGATGCGGTCTGGCCGGGAGTAGTCTGCTGGACTGCTTCGGTCTGGCTGTCACTATCGGAACAGGAAGAGAGAAAAGCGACGGACAGTACTATTGCGATAAGAATTGCTACGGTATTTTTCATAGTCTCTTTCGTCAAACGGGTGTCCGGGCGAACCTACTTGCCCGATTCCTTATTGGTACGGGTTGAGTCGTAACGGTAGTCTTTCACATATTCCAGAGCGCCCCTCAGGGCATCGGTGGCCTGGTAACCTTTGAGAAGACCGAGCTTGGTGCCGTCCGGCTTGAGAAACCAGAAGGCAGGATAACCTGTCACACCGTATTGGCTGCGAGCCAGATTTTTTTCCGAAATTTTGTAGCCATCGATATCAAAAACTTTCTTGGAGTCTCCATCAACTCTGATCGGTACGAAGTGATCTCTTATCAGATCGCAAACGACCTCATCGATAAAAGCTTCTTTCTCCATTTTTTTGCACCAGCCACACCATTTGGCGGTGAAGTCGATAAAGACATGCTTGTTCTCTTTCTTAGCTAACGCCAGACCGACGTCATAGGCAAGCCAATTGATCTCGTTGGAATTCTTCTTAACATTCTTGTCACCTGCCACCAATGGCACCGCCAGAACGGTAACGAGGAATAGGGTTGTCAGTATTCTCAATGTTTTCATAGTCCTTCCTGCGTCTGTTGCTGATTGCCTTTTCGGCTTAGTGGTCTAAGGTAGGCCGAGGACTCGCCCATAACTTCCTTCAGTTTGTTCAGTAACTGAAAGTCGGGACGGACGGCATATTTCCGCGACTTGATAAACACCTCCGAACCATTTTCCCGGGTAGCTACAAGAACGGGAGCATCTCCTTTAAACTGTTCCAGTGAAGCAAGGGCCTGATCAATTGTACTATCGGAGCAATCGGCATCGATCTTTATAACGAGTTGGCAGGTGAAATGTTCCGTCAGTTTCTCAAGGAGAAGTACTTCGGAGGCAATGACTTTGGGGGCTTCTCCCTCGCGGGTTGAAACTCGCCCGGTGATTAGAACCATCTTCTCAGGTTCAACCAGTTCTCGATACTTGGAAAAGCAATCGGAGAAGAAAATCAGCTCAACCGTACCAGTGTAATCTTCCAAGGTAACGAAAGCCATCAAGTTACCCTTTTTGTCCAGCATCGTTTTGACCCGGGAGACAATCCCTCCGATAGTAACTTCTCGGCCGTCGTTAGCTTCGGCCAATCGTTCCGCGTTGTGGTCGGCAAAATGGATCATCTCGTCATGATACTTATCCAGGGGATGACCGGAGATATAAAACCCGAGGCACTCTTTTTCTTCGGCTAGTGCTTTCGCAGTGTTCCAATCGGGGATATCGGGCAGCGAAGGCGCTACTCGGGTAATGGCTCCGGTGGTGTCGGCGAACAGGTCATGGGTCGCTGTCCGCTCGGCTACCTTGTGGCCAAATTCCAGGATCGCCTCTACCACATTATAGTTCTGCGCCCTTGTGCCGGTCAGCGTATCACAGGCTCCGGCGGCTATCAATGATTCCAGCGTTCGTCGATTGATTGATTTGACAGGCACCCGACTGACCAGATCGGCCAGGTCCTGGAAGCGGCCACCATTTTTTCGCTCTTCCATAATGGCAGCGGCTGCATTGCCGCCAACATTCTTGACCGCTTGCAGACCAAATCGGATGTTGCCGTCGATGACACGAAAGTCAACATCAGATTCGTTAACATCGGGCGGAAGAATCTTGATTCTCATGCGACGACATTCTTCAAGGAAAACATGTATTCGGTCGCTATTGGTGATTTCCGATGTCATCAGCGCGGCCATGAATTCGCGGGGATAGTAACGTTTGAGCCAGGCTGTCTGGTATGCAATATAGGCGTAGCAGGTCGAGTGTGCCTTGTTGAATCCGTAGCGGGCAAATTTCTCAATTTGCACAAAAATCTCGTCGGCGATCTTCGAGTCAATCTTGTTGGTAGCTGCTCCGGAGAGGAATTCACGTTTCTGCTCAGCCATCAGGGAAGCATCTTTTTTGCCCATCGCCTTGCGCAACAGATCGGCTTTTCCCAGAGAATACCCGGCCAACTGGTTGGCAATGTGCAACACCTGTTCCTGGAAAACGATAACGCCGTACGTGTTCCCAACAATCTTTTCCAGATCAGGATGTTGATACTGAATATTGGCCGCCCCATGTTTACGCTGGATGTAGATGTCGATCATGTGCGCGTCAAGCGGTCCCGGTCGATATAAGGCGTTCATGGCAGTGATATCGGTAAAGCTCTCCGGTTTCAACTTCCGCAGATAGTCGCGCATGCCGGATGATTCAAACTGGAAGATGCCGATAGTATCCCCGCGAGCGAACAGTTTGAAAACCTCAGGATCGTCTAAGGGGCAGTTGTCGATATCAACTTCGACATCAGGGTGATTCTCTCCGATCATTCTCAGTGCATCATCGATCACCGTCAGTGTTCGCAATCCGAGGAAGTCCATCTTGAGCAGGCCGATCTCTTCGACCATCTTCATGTCATACTGCGTGGTAACCTCGTCGCGCGATCCCTTGAACAACGGGACGAAATTAGTCAGAGCCGAGGGCGCGATAACAACTCCAGCGGCATGGGTTGAGCAGTGACGGGCCAGACCTTCCAGCACCAGAGCGTAGTTGATTAGTCTTTCAATGCGTCCGTCGCGTTCAGTCAGCTCGACCAGTTCCGGTGTTTCCTTCAAGGCGTCCTTAAGTGTCACGCCGACTCGTTCCGGTACCATCTTGGCAATCTTGTCAACTTCGCCATACGGAATGCCCAACACCCGACCAACATCACGCACCACCCCGCGAGCCGCCATCGTACCAAACGTTATTATCTGAGTCACGTTCTCCTGGCCGTACTTGGAGATAACGTACTTGATGATGTCATCCCGGCCACGGTCGGCAAAGTCGATATCAATATCAGGCATCGACACGCGTTCCGGGTTGAGGAATCGTTCGAAGAGGAGGTCAAACTTGATAGGGTCGACCGTCGTGATACGCAGAGCGTAGGAGACAAGCGAACCGGCCGCCGAGCCACGACCCGGTCCAACCCGGATTTTCTGCTGGCGGGCGTAATCGCAGAAGTCTTTTACAATCAGGAAATAACCGGCGTAGCCCATCTGTTTGATAACGCCCAGTTCGTACTGGAGACGTTGCTCGATCTCGGCGGTCACTTCCGAATACAATTCCTCGACACCCTGACGGCAGAGATGTTCGAGATAATCATCGGATGACACATACGGCTTCGGTATCGGAGAGCGTGGCAGTTGCAATTTCCCTAACTCAAGTTCGAGATTGCAGACTTCGGCTATACGAATCGTATTCTCCAGGGCTTCCGGGAACTCGCCAAGCGCTTCGGTCATCTCGTCGGCTGACTTGAAGTAGATCTGGTCGGTGCCGTACTTCATGCGGTCGGTGTCGGAAACTAACTTGCCGGTCTGGATACAAAGGAGGGCATCGTGCGCCTCGGCATCTTCGCGTCGCAGGTAATGACAGTCGTTGGTTGCTACCATTGGGATGCCGGTCTCTTTGGAGATGGCCGCGATCCGGGGGAGAATGATCAGCTCTTTGTCGATATTGTGGTTCTGAATCTCAAGATAGAAATTACCTTCGCCAAAGATGTCGTTCAATTCTCTGGCGACCAGAACAGCAGCATCGGTTTTGCCATTGAGAAGATTCCAGTTGACCTCACCCTTCAGGCAGGCGGAAGTAGCGATCAACCCTTCGGAATGTTCCCGAAGTAGTTCTTTGTCGATGCGGGGACGATGATAGAACCCTTCAAGATACCCTGCCGTCGAAAGCTTGATCAGATTATGGTAGCCCGTTAGATTCCGCACCAGCAGAACAAGGTGGAAGCCACCATCGGGATAGATGTTGGATGGTCTCTTGTCAAAACGACTCCCCCCCGCAACATACACTTCCGAACCGATAATCGGTTTTATTCCAGCTCGAGTCGCCTTCTTGAAAAACTCAATCGCACCAAACATGTTGCCGTGATCGGTGATGGCCAGCGCAGGCATCCGATACTCTTTGGCCAGTTCGATAACCGAGTCAAGACGGCAGGCGCCATCAAGCAGCGAGTATTGACTATGAGTGTGTAAATGTACGAAATTAGCGTGCTTCATTTTTTATTCATCACAGTCTGGTTCGGGTTACGGACGCCGTAACCTTTTTAACATAAGTATCATTCCGAATATATGGAGTATTGCCAGCTTTATCAACCGATAGAGGTTCTTATGTGATGCTGCCCGGTGCAGGTGGTAAGGCCCGAGCTCTGCTTGAAGGCAAAAGAAAAACGGCCCGCCATTAACGACGGGCCGCTCTAAGCAATTTATTTTTTGGGAACTGCCTATTTTTTGTGTCTGAAGCGGCGAACCACTCCGGCGCCGGCCAGACCGAATCCGAACAGTAGCATAGTAGCAGGCTCGGGAATCACTGTCCTGGACTCAGCATCGTGGGAGAACGGAGCTACATATTTAGTGGTTTTGTCCATTACTAGACCATCGGTATAGCAGTATGCGTCCCAGTGAAGATAATCATAATTTGTCTCGACCCAGTATTTGTAGATGATCCCCATGCTTTCCACGCCGGAAATTGGATCCTGGTAGTTACGAATCTCATCGGTAGCCGCCTTGCCGAATGTGCTGGACTCTACAGCGAGCTCGGTGAACCAGGATGGGTAAATGCCATGTGGTGATATATTCCAGTCTGATACGGCTGCTGGAGGCAGGCCATTAATCCATGAAGTAGTTGGAAGCAATGTAGTTTTGTCTTCGGCGAAGATCTTCAGATCACCCGGGGCACCAAGACTACCCTCTAATCCGAGCGAGGCGATCAACTGGATTCCATAAAGATCAGCGCGATGTGCAGGATCAATAATGCCATCATACAGATCGGCGACTACCCAGACCTCGTAATTACTTTCCGTAGTTATCCACGTCTCATCAATGTAGGTGGCAGATGGGATGTAAACCTGAAGTGGCGGTGCGGCGGAAACTGAGCCCGCAAGAATCACAACCGCCAGAGCGAATAGCAGTATTTTTTTCATTGGAACCGACCTCATATTTTGTAATAATCTTTTTTCTCGTGTGTACAATGATACTTACGCCCTGAAGAAAGCAATCACCGTGCCAAGATCAGGTTACGTTTGATGTCTTTGCGAATTTATAACCTATTGGGATACACCGCAATACGGCCAGTGCGGCGACAACGGAACATGGACTTATTTAATCCAAGTTTCAAATGTGCAACGGGTTGCACTTTTCCTGACCGGTAGACCACATGCTGTTGTCTCCACGACCATTTGGCAGTCCCGTCTGGTTTTCGCTGATTGAGCTGCCGGGCTGATCAAAGAGCCCCGGAGTATTGTTAATTTGTTGGTCTTTGCGGGCACAATTAGTGACCTCACCTGTCATACGACAAAACTATTTTATGAGCGAATAGAATGTGATATATTCGGTTTGATCCATTTCTTACCTTTGGAGAAGCCGTGACAAACAGGAAAATTCAGATAAAGAAAGGCAAAGCAGAAATGGCAACCAGTACGATGCCTGACCGCAAGAAAGCTCTCGACGCCGCCCTGACTCAGATAGAGCGGTCGTTTGGAAAAGGCTCAATCATGCGCCTTGGTGACAGTTCGGTCCTTGAGATAGAGGTCATCCCGAGCGGGTCGCTGGGGCTGGACCATGCCCTTGGCGTATGGGGTATTCCTCGTGGTCGAGTAACCGAGATCTATGGCCCGGAATCTTCGGGCAAGACAACTATGGCCATACACATTATTGCCGAGACCCAGAAAGCTGGCGGCGTGGCCGCTTTTATTGATGCTGAACATGCTCTTGATGCCACTTATGCCCGAGCTCTTGGTGTCAACACTGACGAATTGTTGGTCTCCCAGCCCGATACCGGCGAGCAGGCGCTTGAGATCACCGAGACGTTGGTACGATCCGGCGCGGTTGATATCGTTGTTATCGATTCGGTAGCGGCACTGACACCAAAGGCGGAAATCGAGGGTGACATGGGTGACAGTCATATGGGTTTGCAGGCCCGTCTGATGTCACAGGCGCTGCGAAAGTTGACGGCGATCATTTCAAAATCGAAAACGTCAGTGGTTTTTATCAATCAGATTCGGATGAAAATCGGTGTCATGTTTGGTAACCCGGAGACCACCACCGGCGGCAACGCTCTCAAATTTTATTCGACGGTGCGACTTGATATTCGCAAGATCGCCACTATCAAGGACAATCTGGAAGTGATCGGCTCCCGGACACGGGTGCGGGTGGTCAAGAACAAAGTGGCTCCACCTTTCCGGGAAGCGGAGTTTGACCTCATCTATGGCAAGGGCATTTCCGTCACAGGTGAACTGCTTGATATTGCCGCCGATCACAATATCGTCGAAAAATCAGGTGCATGGTTTAGTTATGGGTCGGAACGTCTCGGCCAGGGGCGCGAAAACGCCAAGCGATTCCTCGACGAGCACGAAGATATTCGCAGCGAGATAATGGCCAAAGTGAAACAGCAGCTTGGTGCCCCAGAGGCGATGACCCAGACCGAAGATCAAGAGTAGTTTGTAGCTATTACAAAAATCGAGGCATGGGGTTCCTCCCCTTTGTCTTGTTTGGGTGCCGCCCGGTGTAAAAGCCGGGTGGCGTAAATATGATGAGAAAACTGATAATTATAGTCCCGTTGGCGATTTTGCTGGCAAGTGCCATATATGGGCAAGAAGTTAAAAATCCCTTCGTTGGGCAAGAAGTCGAGGATTCAGTGCTTGCGACTTTGAGGTCCGAGTGCAAGGCTCT
>DAOUUR010000008.1 GCA_030668045.1 bacterium | reverse complement strand
GCCACTCGAGATAAGTGTCGTGTGTGCAACACGCCAGGCGCGAATAGTGTCTCGGTCAATATCTCGGATTATTGCGACCCAAAACGGGATACCGGCGAGAATGCCCACAAGTAGCACAATCGAACCGTGCACCAGAAGGAATTGGACAGACTGTGCATCCATAATTTACACTCCGCTCATTGTCGCGAACTCAAGAACTGAACTGTACATACCAACAGCTATTCTCGCAAGAGCACCAAAATCGATTTTCTCCATAGTGTCGTCACTGGTGGTGTGCGAGAAAGACCGGAACGCACCGGTGTCTGTGATCTGAATCCCCCTGTATCCGTATTTCCAAAAAGACAGGTGATCCGACCAACTCACGCCCTTGACCCATCTGGGTGCACTGCCAGCCTCGATGGGAAAAGCGCTGCCCTTTTTGAATCCCCTCGTAGCCTCGATCACGCAGGTCCGCGACTCGAGATCTGCGATGAAAGCGAGAAAGTTCCCACGATTGGGGTAAAAGAGAGAAAAAGGGAATGGTAGCTTCTGAGTGTTGGGGTCATCCTTGTAGATGCCAATGGCATCCATGCAAAGCATGACTCGTATCTTCTCTCCGCGCTCCTTGCATCTCCGTGCGTACCTGAGGCTTCCCATAGATTCGGTGTTGTCGTACGGTGGCTCCTGCGTCGTGAAAGCAACGATACGAAGCGTCCTGTCCGGCCGTTGCTCCTTGAGCATATCGCTGAGTTTTAGGAGCACAGCCATTCCGCTGCCGTTGTTGTTGGCTCCCGGGGACTCGGGCCACGTGTCATATTGGGCGCCGACAATTATGATCTCGGAGGGAAACCGCCTGCCCGGAATCTCGATCTCAAGATTGGAGCATTCCTTTCCCGCCACCAGAAAGGTCTGGCGCTTGACTTCGTATCCCTGGGATATCCATCGTTTTTCGATCCACTCCGCAGCAGCAGTCATGGATGCGTGGTGAACAGGATTACGTGGACCCAGTGTTTCCGACAGAAAGGATACATCTGCGCGGAGTTCGTTCTCAAAAACGCCGAGTTCATTCTTCATACTATCCTCGAGCGGCACACCTTCCCAGTCTCCTTCACACTTGATCATATACCAATACGCGTAGCCGAGGAAAGCTGCGAACATAGCGACGACAAACGAGAATATTCTCCGTTTATTCCTCATGGGGGAGCCTCCAGAATAGGTTTCGGAACAATCTGGTCCTAATACGGCTCGGGAGAAGCGCCGCAACCATGGCTCCAAACCGACAGCCAAAATCTGAATAAGCCCATACAGCGTCATTCTTGATAGCACGGACAATACGGGCAGCGACTGCCTCCGGGGAGCGGATAAAGAACTTTGGGACAGCACTCATGTCCATCGCGGCTGACGCCATGAATGGCGTATTAGTGAACCCGGGATGAAAGCACAAAATACTGACGTTGGTTTCGGCAAGTTCGCATGCGAGGGACTCACTGAGACTCGACAGGAACCCTTTAGCAGCACCATAGACAGCGAGACCCGGGTAAGGAAGACGAGAAACAGTTGAACTAATAATAACGATCTTCGCCTCCGGGCGTGTGCTGAGTATCGGGATAAGTTCGCGGGTCAGCAACACCGGTGCTCGAATATCCAGGTCAATCATCTGCTCAACATCACGCCAATCGCAGGAGGCAAACCGACCGAAGCGGCCGGCACCAGCATTATTGATGAGGATGTCAGGCGGTTGTTCCCTGGTACCAATCCAATCCAGCAACCGGCGTCGATCGGATTCGTTGGTAAGATCGGCAGGCATGAAGGCCACTGAAGCTCCGAGGTTGGCTGTCAGATACTCCGAAATGGAAGTCAACTCGTCACTTTCAAGAGCAGTCAACAACAGCCCGCAGCCCGATTTGGCGAGTGCGAGGGATAGGGCCCTGCCTATTCCCCTCGAAGCACCTGTGATCACAACGACTTTACCGTTTAGTTCCATATAGTCGCTTCGATATGTGGTGTATACTCTAAACTATGGTTCGGTTCAGTTTACTCCTAAGAATAAGCTAATACATTCCCACAACCGTGAAAAGCACTACAATGGGCTTCCAATCATTTTTGGAAGACTTAGCATTGGGGATGCCTGAGCCGACTCATAAAGAACTGATTCTCTTAAAATGTGTTACGTCGAGCAGGTCTTAGCGCAACCGAACAAGGAACTGAAGTCTCACCAGAGCTTGCTGAGAGTGAGATCACGGCCGCTAAGCAGCATTCTTGATCACCCAGTTGCGGAACTCGTCTCGTAGACCCCGCTTTCACGCCGCATACACAATCCCCCAGTTGTGAAACTCGTCTCGTAGAGCCCGCCATAGATTTTGAAAGCCCGATATTTTCGGGCTTTTTCAATGGAAGCGCCGGTATGGTCGCTCGGTAAAGTGACCCGGCAAAGTGTTATCGAAGACCCCAGGTCGCAATATGACTGATATTCTTTTCAGGATCGAAGAAATATCCCCCGGCAATGAGTTCGTTATCATAGACGGCCAGAGTCTCGACGGCATCCATGACTCCCGAGAGATCGAGAGAGACTCCCTCCCCCCCGACTTGCGCCCAGGACGAACCGTTCCACGCGGCAATCCCCTCGGCGGCGACACTACCTGCCATGTCGAACCTTCCTCCCGCAATCAGTTTACCCTGATAAACAACGAGCGCAAGAACCGTGTCGTTGATTCCTGTTCCAAGCGGCGACCAGGACATACCGTCCCAGGATGCGATGTTCTGCGCGCTTACTTCTCCGGCTGAATCAAACTGCCCTGCCGCGATCAATTTATCGTCATAGACAGCAAGTGCAAAAACACAGTCGCCCTTTATCCCCGAACCAAGCGGTTCCCACGACGGACTGGTCCAGGAAGCGACCTTTCTGGCGGGGACCCCGCCAGCCGTTATGAAATGGCCTCCCGCAATCAGTTTGTTGTCGTACACAGTAAGTGCTTGGATATCGTTATTCATTCCAAAATAATGGACCGGCGGCCAGGCTGAGCCATCATAATAGGCAATATAGTTTGCATTATACGAACCGGTATTCCGGAATGTGCCGGCGGCAATAGGTACACCATCATAGATGGTGAGGGCAAGGACCATCCCGTACATGCCGGTGGCTCCCATTGATATCCAGGATGCGCCATTCCAGAAGGCTACTCCTTCGTCCGTTAAACCGCCAATTTCTGTGAAATAGCCACCTGCAATCAATCCGCCATTATAGACGGCCAGAGCACAGATCGATCCGTTTGCACCCGTTCCAACAGGGGTCCATGACGTGCCGTCCCAAGCAGCGATACATCTGGCGCTTACTCCGCCAGCGGTGTTGAAAGCCCCGCCAACGATCAGCTTTTCGTCGAAAATGGTGCAGGCTCCGGCACCACAGATGTTCAATCCCGTTCCGAGAGGCCGCCACGCCCATTGCTGATTCGGAGTCACCGATTTGTCGTCATCCGAACAGCTTACGGTGAGCATGCCTGCGATTATCAAGAGGCATATCGCTGTGTAAGCCGAGATTCTGGAAATGTTCATAATGGTGTATCTCCAAATGTTAAAATGCACCAAAACAAGAGGTGTACGTTCGAGATGAGCTTGTCCTATTTTAGTATAGGGAATTTTATCCATGAATACAATCGCAATTTCTCATTGGTCGCTCTTGATTGTTTTCCAACGACTTCCGCCAATTCGGGCATAGTGTAACTGGATTGCGAAGCTAAAGCTCACAAAAGTTTGGGGAGAGTGATATTGGGGCCGCCATTTTCACTCAATCTGGAATCTCATTTCAAAAGTTCTGTATTTGGTAACGTCCACCCCGCTTCAGACAGGGCTAATTCTCACACTGTCAAGCAGATAGAGCTCCAATACGAGTTGTCAATTCGGTGATTGTATCTCTTTTCTGGAACTCAAAGAAAGTTCCAAGGCTGTCAGTAACGGCCCGCCATTTTCGTCAAGCGATTGCGACACAAGCTGTTACGGGAGTGCCGCATGATGTGCCTGTAGGGCAGTCTTAGTCTGACTCTTTTTCAAACGCCTACTAACCCCCCCGTCTAATCTAATCGCCGATTCCATGGTGGCGGGCGATTTCACCCTCAATCATATAGATCACGTCCTCGGCAATGTTGGTGGCGTGATCCGCGATTCGTTCCAGATTGCGTGAAACATTAATAAGGCTCAGCAGATTGTCGGCGGCATTCGGGTCGGTTTGGAGTTTATCTCGAATCGTCTGATAAGCTTGTTTGTGTCGGCGATCGACGGCATTATCATCGGTGCACACTCGCCTGGCCAGCTCAGCATCGCTGGTGATAAGAGCTGCGACACTCTCTCTGACCATGGACACGACGATATCAAACATAGCATACAGGTTGAACGGTATTTCCCTTTCGCTCAGACCGGCAACACTCTGTGTTCTCTTCGCGATGTTTACCGCCAAGTCAGCAATTCGTTCAAGATCATTATTGATTTTCAGTACAGCGATCACATATCGGAGATCAGATGCCACCGGTTGATGAAGGGCCAGTATCTTCAAGCACTCTTCTTCTACTTCGACCTCAAGAGCATCAATCGACTCGTCGGCCGTAACAACCTTTTCGGCAAGGTCCAGGTCATTATCGGTGATTGATTTCAGCGCGTTCTGTAGCGACTCCTCTACGGAGGCAGCGAGAAACAGTATTTTCTTTTTTAGTTTTTCAACTTCATTCTGAAAGTGTTTGGCCATTCTTATTTCTCCGGTTACCCGAATCTACCGGTGATATAGTCTTCGGTGTGTTTCTTATCTGGTTTTGTGAAAAGCTTTTTGGTCTCACCGAACTCAATCAGTTTGCCTTCATAGAAGAAGGCCGTATAGTCGGATATTCTGGCTGCCTGTTGCATGTTGTGGGTGACGATTACGATAGTGTACAATTTGCGTAGCTCCCTGATCAAATCCTCGATCTTTGAGGTGGAAATCGGGTCCAGGGCTGACGCAGGCTCATCCATGAGAATAACTTCCGGTCTGATAGCCAGGGCGCGGGCAATACAGAGCCGCTGTTGTTGACCGCCGGACAGCATAAAAGCTGAATGGTCAAGTTTGTCTTTGACCTCGCTCCACAGAACGGCTCTTTTCAGTGAGTCCTCAACAACCTCTGCAATCAACGCCCGGTCTTTAATGCCATTAACCCTGAGTCCGTAGGCCACGTTGTCGAATATCGATTTGGGGAACGGGTTCGACTTTTGAAAGACCATACCGATCCGGGTTCGGACTGACGAAGCATCCGTGAAATCCTGGTATATGTCGCAATCATCGAGCTTGATTGCTCCGTCCCAGCTTGTGCCGGGGATGGTCTCGTTCATGCGGTTGAGGGCTCTCAGGAATGTCGATTTGCCACAACCGGAAGGTCCGATCAGCGCGGTCACGCGATTTTCTTTGATGTTCATGGAAATGTCAAAGAGAGCCTGCTTCCCACTGTAAAAGAAATTCAGGTTATCCACCGTCATTTTGTAGAAGTGATTCTCGATCGTTTTCTCAGAAAGCTGTTTATCCATACTACCAGCCACCGATGCCGTTACTTGCTCAGACATTGGATCGACTCTTTCTCATACGGGAACGAATCAGGATCGCTACCGAGTTCAAAGCGAACGTTAACAGTAAAAGGACCAGAACAGTGCCGTACAGTATCGGTTTAGTGGCTTCAACATCGGGGGATTGTGTTGCCATCACGTAGATGTGGTAGCCGAGTTCCATGAACTGGTCATTCAGTTTTCCCGGCAGGTAGGGGAGATAATACGCCGCGCCTGTGAACATTATGGGGGCAACTTCACCGGAACCACGCGATACCGCCAAGATAGCCCCAGTTAAAATACCCGGCATTGCCTGTGGTATGATGACGCGAGCGATTGTTTGCAGCCTGGTTCCACCCAATGCGTAGCTGGCGTCCTTGAGTTCTCGCGGTATGGTCCGCAGCGCCTCCTCTGTGGCGACAATCACTACCGGTAGGGTCAGTAGGGCCAAAGTCATGGAGGCCCAAATAATTGCTGGCTGTCCCCACACCGGACCCTCGTCGGCGTAGAAGATAGAATCCAATCCACCTCCTACAAAGCTAATGAAAAAGCCGAGCCCGAAAAGACCAAAGACAATCGAAGGTACACCGGCCAGGTTGTTGATGGCTACTCGGATTAGGCGAGTAGTGCGTGAGTCGGGACTGGTGTATTCATGAAGATAGATAGCCGTGAGTACCCCGATGGGCACAACAGCAATAACCATCAGGAATACGAGAGCCACAGTACCGAATATGGCAGGGAACACGCCTCCACTTTCCATCCCATTTTCCGGCGGCTTCGAAACAAAGTCCCACGATATCATGCCGATACCACCCAGAACGATATCGCCCATGATGATGACCAGAATCAGCAGGATTATCGAGGTGGCAGCGAAAGTAAGCCCGCGTGGGAGGTGACCCTGCGACTTCGGCTTGAACGGCAATTCAGCCTGGGGAGTCAAAAGTCTCACACCTGATTGGCCGGCATTGACGGTGGTCATGATGTCCGTCCCTGGAATCTTTCGCGCAGACGTAGCAAAATTGCGTCACCCGTCAGGTTAATGACAAACGTGAAAATAAACAGGAGGGAGCCTATGAAAAACAATACCGTGTAGTGGGCGCTGCCGAAGACCACCTCGGCCAGTTCGGCCGCGATAGTTGCGGAGAAGGTTCTTATCGAATCAAGAAAATCGGCCGACACAATGGCGGCGTTACCTGAGGCCATCAGAACGATCATCGTCTCTCCTACCGCCCGACCGAAACCCAGCACCGCTCCTGCAGCTATGCCCGGCAGTGCAGCCGGAAATACGGTCGTAAGAGAAACCTGCCAAGAGTTGGCGCCGAGCGCGGTGGCGGCATCACGAAGAGACTGTGGAACTGAGGTCATAGCATCCTCGGCCACGGTGAAAACAATGGGGATCACCGCCAAGCCGAGAGCGATCCCGGCGTTCAGGGCGTTTAGCCGAAAGGTCAAATGCAAAACGTTCTGAAGAAATGTAGCCAGGACCATTAACGCAAAGAAGCCGAGCACAACAGAGGGAATAGCAGCCAGTAATTCTATGGCCGGCTTTATTATCTCGCGAGCGCGTCTTGATGCAAACTCCGAAGAATAGATAGCTGCTCCGATCCCCAGCGGAAGCGCGAAAAGCACGGCGATAATCGACGCCTTTATAGTCCCTAGGAAGAGGGGGTAGAGCGAGTACTTCGGAACCTCGGAATTCGGCTGCCACGACCACTTGGCGTCGCGGCCCTCGTAAAATTCCTGCTTGAAAACCATCTTGTCGACAGTGACTTCTTCCTGGATAAATTCATCGGTGAAGATAGGTATCGCCTCTTTGAAGATGAATACGAAGATCAGCAGTATGCTAATCAGCGCTACATAGGCGTTAATCGATATGATTTTCTCACCCAGGAATTCCCTGAGTTTCGACTTAGGTTTGAATTCGAGTTTCCGCATTACTTCCAATAATATTTAGAGGAGCGGTGTGATTCTTCACCGCTCTTTGGATAAACTTTTACCCGGATTGACACAGTCAACAGCTCTATTTAATAATTGAAATGGCGGCTTGTTCCGGAGGAAGAGGAATATAATCCATTTCCACGGCAACTTTCTGGCCTTCCTCAGAGAGAGCCCAGTTGACCAGCTTTTTGAGTTCCCCGTCCGGCTGACCATTGAAGAACCAGTAAAGATCGCGCGAGATCGGGTACTTGCCGCTCGACACCGTTTCGGAAGACGGAATTACCGCCTCACCGTCATCGGTGACACTCACAGCCGCGAACTTGACGCGCTTGGCCCAGGCGATACCGCCATAGCCGATGCCGTTCTTGTCTTTGGAAACGGCATTAACCACCGCCGCGGTGCCCGGCAGAGTCTGAGTGTACTCGGAGTAGTCTTCCTTGTTGAGCACTTTTTTCTTGAAAAAAGAGTACGTACCTGAGTTGTTCTCACGACCGTAGAGAATGATTCTGGCGTCATTTCCACCGACCTCATTCCAATTAGTGATGGAGCCGGTGTAAATACCTTTCAACTGAGCGAAGCTGAGATTTCCGACGGCGTTATCTTCATGGAGGAATACTGCGATGCCATCCAGGGCGACCGACACTCGAAACGGTGTAATCCCCTTCTGTTTTGCCAGCTTATACTCTTTCTCCTTCATGTCGCGAGAGGCTTCGCAGATATCGGTTGCACCGTTAAGTAACGCGGCGATACCGGTACCGGAGCCGCCTCCGGAGACTTGAATAACAGCCATTGGATTGTGTTTCATGTATTCTTCGGCCCAGCGCTGCCCCAAACGAACCAGCGTATCGGAGCCTTTGATGGTGATGTTGCTGCCGGCGTAAGCCATGCCCACAACAGTCAGCACCATTGTTAGGAACATCAATTTCCTGATCATAATTCACTCCTTAGAATTTGAATAAGGTGTTAACAAAAAGTTGCTTTTCGGTTGTACTATCATCATCAAAACCGGTGGAACGGACATTCACGGAGGCCTTGAAACCCTTAGTGGGATTACACTCGACGCCCACAATAAGAAGTTTTTCCTTGTCGTCCTCGGCATCGGTGTTGGGATCGAAAGTGTCGTAACGACCAAACAGATTCAGAGTTCTCAAAGCCTCAGAATCTTTAATAAACTCACCCAGGAACAGCGTCCCATGAAGAGAGGCCCCACTTTCTTTTATTTCGTCAGCCCCGGCACCTTGTCCCTCGGTGTGCCAGTTAAGGTCAGCACCGACGTGGAACAGACCGCGATAGGCCAGAAGCGCACCAACGGAGAGGATATCATTTTTGTAATCACCGGCATCCATCGTGGAATCAAACGACATGTTCTGAATACCCTTATAATATTGGGCTACAACGGCCGACTTCTTCAGATCTTCAGAGCCGGTGAGAGGCATCAATTGAGCAAACAAGTTGATATCTTTCTGTTTGTTCAGATCGCCGAGGTTGGAGTACGATGTACCGTTGAGCACGGCCAGGGCCAAGGACCCCATTTTGCCTTTCTCTCCGAGCGCCAGATAAGCTGACACACCCGGATCGGAAGTAGTCAGAAACTTGTTCACATCTCCCACCGTCTTCGCGAGATACCTGCGTCCCCAGAGCTTGTTTTGAAAATCGATGTACGGAGTCGGCTGAAGTCCAACGCGCAGCGTGAGAGCTTTCTTGGCGAAAGCGGGTTTCCAGTCGAGATATCCATACTTAATGATCACATAGTAGCGAGTCTGCAATTTCCCGTTGTCGTCGATTGTTGACTCTCGCAAATCACTGGTGATACGGACGGAAGTGTAATCGGAAAGCTTGGATTTCACCGTTACATATGCCCGGCCCAGGCCAAAGTCATTCATTCCGTCGGCACCATCTGTCATGTCGTACTCCCAGTGGGTGTACAGTCGACCGTGGACTGATGTCTCGGCAGCCCTGAGCGAGCCTGAAATCATCACAGCCATAAGCAGCATTACCATTGCCACTCGGTTCATAGCAGTTCTCCTGTTCAATTTGTTGTCTCAAAGGTATGCCAACCGTGGCATGCCATTCTCCTGTTGCATAAAGAGAACTACTTGGATGTTAAGATTATGTTAAGATCAAGTTAGATTATTGTGTTTTTTTGGGAAGTTGTTGCACGCGCGATCCGGATACCGGTGGCATGGCTTAATATGTTATGCCTTGGGCAGATGAACCCGAAATACGCTGCCCTTGCCCAGCTCACTGTCCACGCTGACGCGTCCCCCGTGAGCAGCCACAATATGTTTGACAATAGCGAGGCCAAGGCCGGTTCCGCCGGCTTCCCGACTTCTGGCCTCATCGATTCGGTAGAACCGCTCGAACAGACGGGGCAGATGCTCGGCTGCAATCCCAACGCCGCTGTCTTTGACGGAGATTACGATTTCCTCGTCGGAGGTAGTGACTTCGACAGCGACGCTCGATCCTGTGTCGCTATACTTTATGGCATTGTCTATCAGATTACTGATCGCCTGCTCCAGTTGTCCCTGATCCATGTCTGCTTCAAGCCCTGGTTCACAGGAAAGCGTCACGCTTACCTGATGCAGCCGACTCTTTTCCTGGAAGGCCGCGACAGACGATTCTATAACATCGTTCACTCGACCACGGCTCAACTTCGCCCTGGTCTGTTCAATTTCACTCTCGATCTGCGCCAGCGACAACAAATCCTCAACCAGATGGTTCAATCGTTCCGAGTGTCGTGCTATCATTTTCAGGAATCGCTCACGGTCGACCGAGTTATCAACGGCGCCGTCCAGCAGAGTCTCAATCGACCCGGTTATGGCCGTAATCGGAGTCCTCAACTCATGAGAGACATTGGCTACAAAGTCACGTCGTATGCTTTCCAGCCTCTTGAGTCTTGTGATGTCGTTAAACACAACGACCACACCTCGCCTTGCACCTGAGACATCTTTCAGCGCTGCAGCTCTCACTTGAAAACATTTTTCCGAGGCACCGGGCAGCGTGACCTCCATCTCGGTGACGTCGGTGCGACGCAAAGCTCTTTCTATGAACTCCAGTACCGACGGTGCGCGGATTACCTCGTAGAAAGCTTTACCTGCGGACTGCGCGATATCCAACCCGAGAAAATCGGCTGCAGTTCGGTTGAGTGATACGATTTTCCCATCTGCATCCAGTGCAAGAACACCCTCCGCCATACTGGACAGTATCGCTTCTCTCTCGTTGCGCTGACGGGCAATTGTCCTGATGCGGGCATCAAGCTGCGATGCCATTCTGTTCATCGATTCAGATAAGTCTGCAATCTCTTCGGTGGCAGGCACGGGCAGCAGGGAATCAAGGTCGCCAGCCGCAAATCGACCGGCACCGTTTCGCAGTGCTCGTAAAGGATCTGTCAATCGTCTGAGGACGGCCACGCTGACTAAGGCCGCCAGAATCACTATGATTGCTCCGCCTATCGCTATATTTCTATAAAAGGAAGTCAGAACGATTTCGACCTCCGAAACGGGTACAGCCGATCGTACGACCGCGATAACCACGCTGTCATGTAAGACAGGGACGGCCACATACATCATGTTCTGCTGCAGGGTATTGCTGTAACGAGTCTCCGTGCCAACTTTACCGCCATAGGCTTGAACAATCTCTGGCCGCTTACCGTGCTTTTCCATCACGAGCGGATTCTCATATGAATCTCCAAGCACAGTCCCCTCGGCGTCTATAACGGTGATCCTCGTGCTGGACACGTCCGATATCTCTCTGCATTCCCGGTTCAGTAATGTTATCTCGTTGGCGAGCAGTAAAGGTCTCAGTATCCGCTCTGTTACTTTCGCGCGCGCCTCCAGCGTGTCAGTGACTTGACCGATATACATCTTCCGCATCTCTCCGGCGCCATAGATGGCCACCAGAAAGAGGGACAGGAGAATCACGATAAAGTAATAGGGATAGACCCTCCAGAACAACGGACGTCGTTTCATGGCGTCTCCGTCATCCGGTAGCCAACTCCCCTGACTGTCTCGATGTAATGTCCGCAGGCCGCCAGTTTTTTCCGCAGGTTGGCCACTTGAACATCAATGGCTCGATCTGTTATAACCATCTGGCCATCTCGGAGGGAGTCTATCAACTGAGTCCTGCTGAAAACCCAGCCGGGTCGGACGGCCAACACATACAGGAGCTCAAATTCTGTGTGGGTGAGTTCAATTGGAGCGCCCGACACGGAGACCCGACGTTTTCCCTGATCGATTGTCAGTTCACCCAACCGGACGGATTCCGATTTAGACGCAGCCGGCTCTTTGTAACGCCGCAACACCGATCTGACACGGGCAATTATGACTCTGGGGCTGAACGGCTTGGTAATATAGTCGTCCGCTCCGACCTCCAGACCGGTTACGATGTCAATGTCTTCATTACGTGCTGTTAACATGATGATCGGAATGCGCTGGGTAGCCTGATCCGATCGCAGGGCCCGACACACGTCAAGGCCGTTCATCTCAGGCAGCATGATATCCAAAATAATCAGATCTGGGAGATTTTTTCTGGCTTTGCTCAGCCCCTCCTCGCCCGACAACGCCGACTCAACCTTGAAACCTTCGCGTTCCAGATTGTAGGCGATCAGCTCGGCGATATCCGACTCATCTTCTACTACCAGTATTGTGCTCTTACTGCTCATCAGCTGCGGTCTCTTTTAGCATGGTAATTACAAACTAATGATTCCTGAGGGTGAAAACTACCCCAAAGTCTCACCCGGATTACCCAAAGTCAGAAAGAGATGGTACGTCTCGGCTTGGGAATTTGCGGCATTTTAGACGATATCATGCTGTCAAGGTCGGATTACGCGGTGTTACTGCAGTCCGCTTCAAACTCAGCGGCTGTTTCTACCTAAAAAATCGATACACCACTGCCTATTGGACTCGAAGCTTCAACTCAAAAGTTCTGTGTTTGGTAACGTCCACCCCGCCATAGATATTGACCCCGGTGATCGCCGGGGTTATTTTGTGCCTACAAACTAGTCTACGACAATCTAAGCGATGATAATGGTACAAACCCATCACATAGCTGAAGGACCCTACCATAAATGGTGGGCCACCCGGCCCAACTGATTGATCACGATCGGGGGCATGTCAGCCGCAGGTGTGGTATGGGGAACAGGCGAACTTGTGGGCCTGGGGGACGTTTCGGATCACACGCTCCGGCGTGACGGTGTCTTGTTACTACAAAGTGGCACTGGTGCACTCGGCTGACTACAATGCGGACGACGTTTAAGGACGCAGATTCACAAGGCCCGACGGGTCTATGTCAATGGCAAGAAAACCGGTCGGCGCGCGCGAGCTACGGGGTCGGGGTATTGGTGATGGTCAACGTTCCCCGGAGCGTGCAGTCCGTGTCGTAGTTTTTCCCCCCGATCTCAATGCCGAACGTCCCAGGGCCGGACACTGTGATGGTCGCGCTCCCCGATAACGTGAAGCTGCCGCTGACGGTTTGCTTATTGACTGCCAGGAGCTCTTCTCCGTCAGCGAAGAAACGCAAGAAGGCGTTTGCCTGGTGCCAGGCATGAAAGCCCGTGTAGACCCAATCGAAGGTCACGACCCCCGACGTTGGAACCGGGACCTCGAACGTGGCCGTTCGGAACGAGATCCCGCTTATGCAATGACCGTTGGCAACGTTGTAGCTGAAAGCCGCGGTTGTCGGCTCGCCGCTGGCAGGATCTATCAAGGTCGTTCCCTCGAGGATGCCACTATTGGTCCAGTTTTCCATCGCGTAGGCTCCGGAGAAGAGGTCCACGGCCGGGGGTGGGTCCGGCGGCGCGACGACGGACTTGTCATCATCAGAGCAAGCGAACATGGCAAGGACAGCTATCAATGCAAACAAGAAAACGAGCAATCGAAATCCGTCGAAATTAGAGGACATGATGAACTCCTTTCGGGTTGTTTGAAGTTTGATCGATGCATTGGGCACGCGGTGCGGCTGTCTGGAACGGCAGCTAAAAGCTAAGATCAAACTGAATGCTTATGATAAGGGTACAAACCCGAGTTCAGCAAGTCAAGCAGCAAACAGGTAATGTCGCAGGCCATCAAAGCCGTCCGCGCGAACCCGGGCGATTCTTTGAAGTACGAGCAGCCACCACAACCGGCTGGGGCGCTGCCGTTAATGGAAAGCACAGACAGCTCTCAGGAGAAAGTGCGAAAAAGGCTGGATATTACTGTCCTGCCCCCGGTTATTGTACCACCTGTTAAGTTAGTCTCATTGTCGTATTTGTCAAGTTAGTTTGGGTTTGAATGGCCTCCGGAGCCGGTGGACGGTATCCCAGAGCACTGTGGGGGCGTTTCGTACATCGATAACCGGCGAGTACTCCGTCATTGTTCCATCAGCCTCATAGTAAGAGGTGCTAGCATATTGTCTTCCACCGAGTGCCGCCGACCGTCGAGAAGTGCATTTAACCCACCACTGAGCCCGGGAAGGTCACCGCCATTGACCTTTGAGGGCACTGGCAATAGCTGGGTTATTCTATTGTAATTTTATCGATGATTCCATATCTTCAATCTGGAATTGTCAAAAGCTCAGAGCTCCTGCCTGACTTGACCAGTGAAACTCACTCATCGTATGAAGAGTATTATATCAGATAGAGGAGAACATAATGAGCACACTCGATAAAGACTATGCGGCCGGGCTGTTGGACAAGTGCGATCCCCCTTGCCTTTCACTTTACCAGCCGACTCATCGGCACCATCCGGACAATCAGCAGGATCCGATCCGATTTCGGAATCTTGTGAAGGAATTGGAGGAACCGCTACGGCAACAGTTCCCGAAAGACGACATCCGGACATTGCTGCAACCGTTCTTAGCATTGGCTAACGACACGGACTTCTGGAACCACACCCTTGATGGGCTGGCAGTTCTTGGTGCGAGAGGTATCTTCCGAGTCTACAAACTCCAGCGGCCGGTCACCGAATTTGCCTTAGTGGCGGACAGCTTTCACACCAAACCCCTGATGCGTATACTTCAGTCAGCCGACCGCTATCAGGTTCTCGGTTTGAACCGACAGGAGATCAGGCTCTTCGAGGGCAACCGCGATGCGTTGGACGAGATCGAATTGGCCCGGACTGTTCCAAAGACAATTACCGAAGCGCTGGGAGATGAATTAACCGAGCCGCACCGGACCGTCACCTCATATGGCGGCATCGGTGACGGGCACTCGCCCATGCACCATGGCCACGGTGGAAAGGAATCTGAAGTAGACATCGACGCAGAACGCTTCTTCCGCGCCATCGACCGCGGGATTCTGGAACACCACTCGAAGCCGGCGGGCTTAACGCTAATCCTGGCGGCATTGCCGCAGTACCATCATCTATTCCACCAGGTCAGCCATAATCCACTCCTGATAGAGGATAGCATCGAGGTCCACCCGGATTCCCTGACCATCGAAGAGCTCCGGCAGCGCGCCTGGCAGATCCTCGAACCTCACTATCTGGCGCGCCTGGCCAAGCTGGTCGAGGAGTTCGGTAACGCAAAGTCCAAGGGACTCGGCGACGACGTACTGGTGCAGGTCGCGAAGGCCATAGTGGCAGGGCGGGTGGCCACGCTCATGATCGAAGCTGTTCGGAAGATTCCCGGCCGAATCGACTCAGCGACCGGTGAAATCGAGTTTGGCGACCTGTCACACCCAGAGGTCGATGACGTGCTTGATGATTTAGGGGAACTGGCTCTGAAGAAGGGCGGGCAAATTGTCATCGTCCCCGCCGAGCGAATGCCGACTGATACGGGAATAGCGGCTATCTACCGTTATTGAAAATCGCTAGCGTCGGCAACCGAGGGAATACGGCATGAGACCGGACGGAAGCATCCTGCCCGCAACTGCACTATATTTCCTGTTGCCAGCCGATTGCTTTCCAATGAGTTCCACCGACCACGGCATAGTGCATCCTGATTGAGAAGCTGAATCTAACAAAAGTTTGGGTAGAATGAGGTCCGCCCCGCCAATTCAGGATGCTGATTCAAATTCAAAATGGATGTTGTCTGCGTCAAACTGTAGAAAGTTACGGAACTCGTATAACCAACCCCGCTTTTTCTACTCGACCTGAAAGCTCATCTTGAAAGTTCGGGGTATTGAACAGATAACACCCCCGCTTTTAGCTCCTTCCGATACAATCCTATACTGGAGCACTATGTTGCTTGGCTCCATATATTTCTCGCCCCCATTATTCCTGTCCGATTTGCCGATAGAACCTCCGCTGGTCTCTTCTAACCTTCTGCCGATATATTATCTATAACGTTTATTCGTTGATTCTGGTTGAGGACCATCGAGCCGCCGGGCTGTTGAGGAATAGATTCTGGTGAAGATCAACGGCCTTGCCGGTTTGGGTTACTGGGTTGAAATCGACTGATTGAAGGGAATTATTATGCGGGCAATGTCAATAAACCGACTCGCTATTGTAGTCGGAGTAATCGTGGCTTTGGCAATACTACTGTTTCTTCCGGGCGAGACAATCCAGGCACAGCAGGCTGGTTCTGATACCATCAAAATTGGTGTGCTGGCCAAACGCGGTGTAGAGAGGTGTCAGGAAAAGTGGGAGCCGACAGCCGATTACCTGACAGACAAAACCTCCGGATATTCTTTCATAATTGTACCACTGGACTTTGATGGAATCCACCCAGCAGTTGAAAAAGGTGAAGTAGATTTTATCCTGGCAAATTCCTCTTTCTATGTGGGGCTGGAATACTTGTACGGGGTAAGCCGAATTGCAACCTTAAAAAATCTCCATGCAGATGAAGCGTTTACAGTCTTTGGCGGAGTGATTTTCCACCGGGCCGATCGCAAAGATATCAAACACCTTGATGATCTCAAGGGCAAAAGCTTCATGGCCGTTGAAGAAGAATCATTCGGTGGATGGCGGATGAGTTGGAAGGAACTGAAAGAACACGGGATTGATCCGTACCGGGATTTCACCAGTCTAAGTTTTGGCGGCACCCATGATGCTGTTGTCTATGCCGTGCGGGATGGCCAAGTTGATGCCGGCACCGTTCGAACAGATGCGCTCGAGCGAATGGCACAGGAAAATAGAATACGCATGGAGGACTTTCATGTGTTCTCTCGTGATCTCGGCCTTCATGATCTCTGCGAATTCCCTTTTGTTCACTCTACGATTTTGTACCCGGAATGGCCGTTTGCCAAAGTCAGACACACCTCTGACGAATTAGCAAAGAGAGTCACTGTTGCTTTACTTGAGATGTCTCCCGATGACCCCGCTGCCAGTGCAGCAATGTGTGTCGGCTGGACAATTCCTCTCAATTATCAACCTGTTCATGATTGCCTCAAAGAGCTCCGAGTCGCGCCTTATGAAGATTACGGTATGGTAACATTTAGAGATATGCTCAGACAGTACTGGCTCTGGATAACCGGCTGTGCCTTTC
>DAOUUR010000215.1 GCA_030668045.1 bacterium | reverse complement strand
TCCAATTGCGGACCTTTGGAGGGATGTTCGGTGGGGATTTGACGCATCAGAAAAGAGATATGTTGTAGAAACGAATCCGCGAGTCATCCAACGCTGCCTCCTCATGACCACCGATTCCGGCGATCTCGTCCTCGACCCGACCTGCGGCGCCGGCACCACAGCCTACGTTGCCGAACAATGGGGCCGCCGCTGGATCACCATTGATACCTCCCGCGTCGCTCTTGCACTCGCCCGTGCCCGTATCATGGGAGCACGCTATTTCTACTACTTACTGGCCGACAGCCGTGATGGGCAACTCAAGGAGGCTGAAATCACTCGCACGGTCCCCAGCGAAGCTCCAACGCGCAACAATATCCGGCAAGGTTTTGTCTATCAGAGGGTACCGCACATCACCCTCAAGTCCATTGACAACAACGCCGAGATCGACGTGATTTGGGAGAAATTCCAGGAAAGACTTGAGCCTTTACGCGAGCAACTCAACAAGACCATCAAGCAGAACTGGGAAGAATGGGAGATTCCCCGTAAAGCTGATTCCAAATGGCCGGACTATGCCAAAAAGCTGCACACCGACTGGTGGCAGCAGCGCATCTCACGCCAGAAGGAAATCGACGCCTCCATCGCAGCCAAGGCCGACTTTGAATATCTCTATGACAAACCCTATGAAGATAAAAAGAAAGTCCGGGTAGCCGGGCCGTTCACGGTGGAAAGCCTTTCCCCGCACCGAATGCTGGCCGTGGATGATAACGATGAGTTGATTGACCCGCAACAAGTGGCGAGCAGTGCCACCGGCGATGAAGCTGATTTCGTCAACATGATCCTGGAAAATCTGAAAACCGCTGGTGTGCAGCAGGCCCATAAGGAAGACAAGATCAATTTTACATCGCTCACCCCCTGGCCCGGTCATTTTATCTGTGCCGAAGGTCATTATATGCAAGGTGACGAAGAAACCGGCATTGAAAAACGCTCTGCCATTTTCATAGGCCCGGAATTCGGTACAGTATCACGTCCCGATTTGGTGGCCGCTGCCCGTGAAGCCGGAGATGCCGGTTTTGACGCCCTTATCTCATGCGCCTTCAACTACGATGCCCATTCATCAGAGTTTGACAAACTCGGCCGCATACCCGTACTCAAGGCCAGGATGAATGCCGACCTGCATATGGCCGACGATCTCAAAAACACCGGCAAGGGCAATCTCTTCGTTATCTTCGGCGAACCGGATATTGACATTATCGAAGTGGAAGGTAGCCAAATTCAAGTGAAGATCAACGGGGTGGACGTTTTCCACCCCAACACCGGCGAAGTCCGCAGCGACGGCGCCGAAGGCATTGCCTGCTGGTTCATCGACACCGACTACAACGAGGAAAGCTTCTTTGTCCGCCATGCCTATTTCCTCGGCGCCAGCGATCCATACAAGGCCCTCAAAACCACCCTTAAGGCAGAAATAAACCAGGAAGCTTGGGATACGCTCCACAGCGACACCTCCCGGCCCTTTGACAAACCAAAATCCGGCCGCATCGCCGTGAAAGTTATCAATCACCTTGGCGATGAGGTGATGAAGGTTTTCAGAGTTTAAGGTATGATATTATATTACCCTTAATCTTCATTGGAGGGATGACCATGGCAAAGGCTGACCAGTTAAAAGCACTTTTAAAATCACATTGTGAGGCTGACGATCAGCGTTTTTTCTCGGTTGCCATGCAAGTTGCTGCCCACGAAGCAAAACTTGGCCATGGAAAGCTTGCCGAGGAACTCCGTGCAATGATCGATAAAGCCAAGTTGAGGCGAGGAACTGATCAGCCGATTCCCATCGGACGTCCGCGTGGTGATCTGGCAAACCTGTTATCGGTTTCCTATCCCAAGACTCGTCTCGGAGATATTATTCTGGATGAGACTCTCGCCCAACAGATGCAGCGGGTTATTCGTGAGCAACGTCATGTCGCGGACATTCTTACTCATGGCTTGTCACCAAGGCGTAAACTGCTCCTGGTTGGTTCGCCGGGTACGGGGAAAACTTTGTCTGCTTCTGTATTAGCAGGTGAACTGGGCTTTCCTCTTTGTCAAGTCCGTCTGGATGGACTCATTACCAAATACATGGGAGAGACTGCCGCCAAGCTCCGGCAAATTTTTGATGCTACGGACCAAACACGCGGGGTCTATTTCTTTGATGAATTTGATTCCATTGGTTCCCAGCGTGGGCTGGCTAACGATGTGGGAGAAATTCGCCGTGTACTGAATAGTTTTTTGCTCATGATTGAGCAGGATCATTCCCACAGTCTCATTCTTGCGGCTACTAATCATCCGCAAATTCTCGACTATGCCCTGTTTCGTCGTTTTGATGATGTGCTGCATTACACCTTGCCTGGAGTGAAACAAATTGCCGCTCTCCTCAAGACACGTATGTCCCATCAAACAGTAAAAGGCGTTTCCTGGAAACGTCTTGCAGAAAGTGTTCAGGGGCTCAGTCACGCCGAGGTGACCCGTGCCTGTGAAGAAACACTAAAAACTGCTTTGATTCAGAAAAAAGATACTATCACAGAAGCTGATATAATTGGGATGCTGTTAGAACGGAAGCATGCTGCGGCGAGATTGAGAAAAGAGATATAATGCCCAATCACGCTGGCAGCAAAAAGAGACATTTTCTTCTGGGAGGTTTGGCTGAAACAGAACCGTTCAGCCCGCCGAAAAGAAGATTCGATTCCGTCCCCATCCCGGTGCCGGATAGGCAGTCTCACGGTACAGGGTTACTTCAACAAATTGAACGAATAAAGCCAACAATGGCTGCTGCCTGTAAAGCTCAAAGCGAGATGGGTCTCGAAGAAGGGCTGGGGCTGCAGGTTGAATTTGAGAGCTTTCCTGGTATTGAACTCGCATTCGAAAGTCTTGCTCGAGATCGTTCAGGGATTGAACTAATGAATGTGCGGCATGAGGGAAATCGTACTTACGCGACTATTTTTGTACCGGATGGCAAGCTGGTACATTTTGAGCGTCTTCTTCAGGATTATTTGCAAGAAAGGCGTGATAGAGCGGATCGTGCTCTTGACCATAAGGCTCTCATAAACACCATACAAAAAATTCGAGCTGCCAGCATCCGTGCCTTGTGGACAGATGCCCATGAAGTTTTTCCTGACAGAGATGATGAGGCATTCTGGTGGGAAGTTTGGCTACCTGTGCGAAAAAATCGCCTTGCTATCATATCCTCATTTCGTCGTCTCGCCGAGATGCAAGAAATTCGAGTAGCTGAGGCAGTGCTGGAATTTCCCGAACGGACGGTACTGCTTGTCCATGCATCGAAAGAACAACTGCAACATTCGATGATGACATTAAACAGCATTGCTGAACTCAGGCGGGCTAAAGAGACGGCAGATTTTTTTGATTCGTTATCTCCAGAGCAACAACATGAATGGTTGGAAGAATTGTTGGATCGTACCCAGTTTGCCGAAGAAGGGGAATCGGGCGTTTATGTTTGTCTGTTGGATACCGGCGTGAATAACGGTCATCCATTGATTCAACCAGTGCTTGCTGATCCTGATTTGCATACAGTGGAACCAGCATGGGGGACTGATGACGAGAATGGTCATGGAACTGGCATGGCCGGTCTTGCGCTGGTTGGGGATTTAACAGCAGCTCTTTCCTCCTCCAATCCTGTTGAAATTGAGCATCGTATTGAATCCGTCAAGATCCTGCCACAGGATGGAGCAAATACAGGAGATGCCTACCATCACGGCTATCTGACTACAGAGGCAGTCGCACGACCAGAAATCACTGCCCCATACCGCAGCAGGGTATTTGGTATGGCAATAACGGCAAAGGATAACAGGGATCGTGGACGCCCTTCCGCCTGGTCTGCTGCTGTAGACAGGCTGGCTGTTGATGCAGAAGGTGAAAATGAAACACCTCGTCTCATATTACTCTCTGCCGGGAATATTAACGATCCACATGGTTGGAGTGAATACCCGGCCAGTAACAGTTCCGACAGTATTCATGACCCAGGCCAGGCATGGAATAGTTTGACTGTCGGGGCTTATACTGAATTTGACAACATTACCGAGCCAGATGCCGAAAGTTATGAAGCTGTTGCATCATCTGGAGGGTTGAGCCCTTTCAGCACGATATCGAGGACCTGGGAATCTCACTGGCCTTTAAAACCTGACGTAGTTTTTGAAGGCGGTAATGCCGGCAATGATGGATTGGGAGCGGTCTGTATGCCCAGTTTAAGTCTTCTGACTTGTCATCATAAACCATATAATCGTCTCCTTACAACGATGAATGCTACCAGTGCAGCAACAGCACTTGCCTGTCGAATGGCTGCACAATTAAAAACAAGATATCCTAATCTTTGGCCGGAATCAATACGGGCTTTAATGGTTCATTCCGCAGAGTGGACAGACAGCATGCGGCAGATGTTCCTGCCATCGTCTGGGACACCGACAAAAAGCGAATATTTACATCTTGTCCGCCATTGCGGATTTGGTGTGCCCAATCTGGAGCGTGCCTTATGGAGTGTTTCTAATTCGCTGACCATGGTGGTGGAGGCAGAATTGTACCCTTTCAAACGTGAGCCAAAGAAACAGCCGACGTTGAGAGATATGAACCTGCATCGCCTTCCGTGGCCGTTGGACGAGCTTGAGTCGCTTGGAGAAACAGAGGTTGAGATGCGGGTCACTTTGTCTTATTTCATTGAACCCAACCCTTCAGTGCGAGGCTTTCGTTCTCGTTATCGCTATGAATCACATGGTCTCCGTTTCGATGTCAAGCGCCCCTTTGAATCAGACGATGATTTTCGAGCACGTATTAATGCCGCTGCCCGTGATGAAGAGGCAGGCACGCGTACTGGCGGAGATGATCCAAACTGGCTTATCGGTAAGCAGAACAGGCACAAGGGATCGCTGCATTCCGATATATGGAAAGGCAGAGCAGCGGATTTAGCAAGTCGCGGGATTGTGGCGGTATATCCGTCTCTTGGCTGGTGGAAAACTCGGACTGGATTGGAGCGTTATAACAAGGCAGCAAGGTATGCGCTGATTATCTCTATTCATGCCCCAGAGGTTGATATCGATCTCTATACCGCAGTGTCCAATCAGATCGCAGTACCTGTGACAGTGCAGTCGTGATGAAATTTCGCATCGCCGATACATTTACAGACAGCCTCGCCAAACTGACTGGCGAAGAACAGAAGGCCGTCAAGACAACGGCATTTGATCTGCAAATGAACCCGTCCAGTCCGGGGATGAGCTTTCATAGACTTGACAAGGCCAG
>DAOUUR010000351.1 GCA_030668045.1 bacterium | reverse complement strand
GGCATTGGCGGCCCTGATGGCCGTATCTGGTTGTGAAGACGATGATAACGGCGTCATCAGTGTCCGGCCCGAACCTCCTCAGGGTGTTTACACTGTTACCGGAAATAGTGCGGTATATGTTTTTTGGACAGCGCCGTACGCGAGCAATATCGAACAGTTTGTGATCAAGCGTTCCCAGTATGAATTGACCGGCTATCAGGAAATAGGCCGTGTTGATGCCGATCCGAATCCGGATCGCGACCTGGTCTATTATGATCCCGGCTTTGTTGACAATACCGCGCAGAACGGCATGACCTACTGGTACGCTGTTGCTTCGGTCAACCACTCCAATTTGGAGTCTGAGCTATCAGCCGAGCCCGTTTTCGACACGCCCCGCCCGGAGGGATCGGTTGTTCTTTTTGATTATCTGATCGAACCTTCGCTGGCCGGATTCAATTTTGCTGCCCAGAGCGCTGTTGATTACGACAGCCCGGCTGCTGATCTCTATATTGATCGTGACGGCTCGATTTTCTTTATCAACGCGGTTAGCATTGGAGCGGTCGTGCAGGATGCAGGATATCATGACTACTTTGATGAAATCGGTTGGGCTCCTCAGTATGGCTGGACCGAGACCGACTGGTCGGAGTTGATTGAAGGACACATATATGTAGTTCGTACCGGGACCAGTAGCAGTAGCTATCACTACGCCAAGCTGTGGGTTGTTACGGTTAATTCCAACTCGGTGACTTTTCAGTGGGCCTATCAGACCGATACCGATAATCCCGAACTTGCTCCCGGCACCGATAATATCGAACCGCCGGTGGCTGGTTCAGACAAAGTAGCCGCCAACGCGGCAAGTAACTCTTCCCTCTAATGGAAGGCAGGTGAATAAAATGATACGCTCTTACATTAAGATACTGCTGTTGGCGACCATCGCGGTTGCTATCGTCTCTTCGATGGGTTACGCTCAGAACTTTGTCCGTGACTACGAAGGCGGCGAGGACGAGTACGAATATGTCGATCGGGTCCGTATTGACCGCTACCTTGATACCGAGATATGGACCAACCAGCCCGATGGAGAGTACTACGAGGGTGACGACATTGTAATGAAGTTTCGCACCAATCGTGACGCTTTTGTGGCGATTTACTCTGTTGATTCGCGTGGTCGGGTCAATATGCTGTTTCCATCGTCGTCGGATCAGGACAACTACATCCAGGGCGGCGTGACGTTTTCGATCCCCGATGCCCGTGATGAATTTGATCTGGTTGTAACCGGCCCGGAGGGCGTGGAGAATATCCAGGTGGTTGCTTCGCGGGAACGTTTTCCCATCCCCGACTGGTACCCCAATTCCGGACTGATCTGTGACTGGGAAGATCGCGCCGACTACATGGACTATGTGAACAATCGGTATTTTGTTCGGTATGAAGGCCAGCGTTTTGCCTATGACCGAACTGTCATTTATATCAATGAGTGGGAAGATGACTACTTCCGGCCGGTCTATTACCCTCATTATCCAAGCTGGACGGTCTATGGTAATGCTTATATCGATTACCCGATAGGAGGCACGGTTTATGTCAACGGTATATACTGGGGTTGTGCGCCGCTGTATATTCCACGCCTCTATGTTGGATGGCACACGATTTCTGTGTATGATCCGTATGGGTACGCGTGGGAGTCGGACATTCATGTCCTCCGTTATTCAACTGTAGTTCTGGATCGCACTGTGATCAGGCCAAGCAGAGGTTTTTCATCAAAGTACAAGGAAGTTCGCTCTGCTGGCTACCGCGACCCGGTTGTTTATGGCTACCCTGACTACAAGACAAAAGTGACGCAGATCACCTCGGTCTCTAAAGCCAAAGCCGGAGTCTCGGGTTCGGTGACGACCGGCAAAAAAACAAAGCAACAGGATGTTGTTTTCAAGCCGACTCGCAAGTACATGCGCGGCGATGCCAAACTGGTTAAGACTGAGCGCGGCTACGAGTCAACAGCCGCCCCGATGAAACCGAGTAGCGGATCAAAACGAAAGAGTCAGGATTTTTCGACTCAGAAGAAGTCATTGAGTGGTTCCAAATCAACCGGTACGGTCGAGCGCAAGAAAGTCTCCGGCGGAACCAGTGGGTCTTATGGGACCGGTCGCACCTCACCGAGGAAGGATAAGACAAGCACGACCAGCCGAATCCGCAAGCAGAGTCCGAGCAAGACCAAGGCGAAAGAGCAGATCAAGAGCCAGTCGGGCAATACCTCAGGAAAGAAATCTCAACCGACAACAAATCTCCGAAAGATTGATAAGCGGTCAAAGTCGGTAGAGAAAAAGAAGGCGACACCAGCACCTAAGATAGAAAAGAAAGCTCCGGCCAAGGAGAAGAGTTCCCAAAAGGTGAAGTCGACCGAGACCAAAAAGACAACCGAGCCGGCCAAGACGAAATCCTCACCGAATAAACGGAAACGGTGACCGTTGTGCGGCAGCTCGGCTGCTGACAAAGTGTATCTTTTGCAAATCAATGGGCATGCTCCCGTAAGGGGGAGCATGCCCATTTTTCCTTGACTTAGAGATAGAATTTCCAGACATTGCTATCGCACTGACACGTTGGCTGCCATTGTGGCAGTCACATGAGCGACAGGTATTTAGAGTGGCTTTTGAAAATCTTACAGAACGTGAAAAACGTATCCTGCAAAACCTGATTACGTTCTACATATCAACCGCCGATCCAGTAGGGTCTCGGGTGATAGCCAACAGGTTCAAGATGGGGATATCATCGGCGACCATTCGCAACACCCTTCAGGACCTTGAGGAACTCGGGTTGGTCGAGCAGCCGCATACATCGGCAGGCAGAATTCCGACCGACCTCGGCTACCGGGTCTATGTTGACTATCTGGTTAAGCCGGAGATTCTCAGTGAGTCGGAAAAGCAAATGATACGCGACGGTCTCCTTCGTGACGGTCGAGGGATTGGCGATATTCTCGGCCAGACGTGCAAGATTCTTGGGGAAATCACCCAGCAACTGGGGGTCAGTATTGCTCCGCGATTTGAAGCAGGTATCCTGCAGCGGCTTGAGCTGATTCCAATAACCGACGAACGAATCATGGTGGTGGTGGTGGTCAAGTCGGGGTTGGCGCGTAGTGTCATTATCGAGATTGAAACGTCGATTACGGAGACATCGTTGCGCGAGGTCGAAGCACTTCTTAACGAACGTCTTTCCGGCCTTTCCCTCGGCGAGATTCGCAAGACGATTTCGGAGCGGCTCTCCGATGTTTCCGGCGAGGGCAAGTTGATAAAGATGGTCGTTGATTCGCGCGATAAGATCTGGCGCGATCATCAAGCTGACGATGTCTTTATCTCGGGTGCGGACAATCT
>DAOUUR010000290.1 GCA_030668045.1 bacterium | reverse complement strand
CATTGAACGGACGACTCCATAACCGATAGAACTTTTTTGCAAGCAATTCGACAAACCCAATAGGGTCCTGGGCGATATCACCGGTAATGGAGCGTGTCCAGTAGTCCGGTTCGACCTTGTCAAGAGCATAACCTTCAAATTCGATTGTTGTCCCCTGCCTGAGAACGGACGAACCGTAGTCGGGGTCACGTAAAGTTATCTGGCCGTATTTTGCCGAAGCGAGCGTAAGCCACCCTATTAAGATGATCGCAACCGGCGTCACGAAAAAGAGCAGACGATTAACTCTGATCTTGAAGGTTAGTTTCTTTCGAGCATAGAAATAGTATCCGATACCAAGCGGTATCGCCAGCAGCATGGCGGTCGGTTTGTTGAGAATCAATAGTCCGGTCAGAATTCCGGCGACTGTGTAAAGTTTGCGACGATCGTCTTCGAAAGCTCGTATCAGGCAGTACATAGTCAGCAAGATCAACAACGATGTCGATGTCTCCAGCAGCAACATGGTGGACGCCAAAGCAAAGGGGAAGTAGGCGGCGTAGAGACATCCGGCGATAACTGCGGCTCGCCTGCCCACCAGCCTCAGAGCAACCAGTATGAGCAACCAGTTGGAGAGAAGGTCGAGAACAATTCCGAACAGGCGGGCGAAGGTGAAGTCGGCTATCGGGGCCAGAAAGAAAATGATTGCCAGAAAGAATGGATAAAGTGGGCCGCTGACAAAAAGCTCGTCACGCGCCTGCGTCAATGAATGCGGTGTGTAGTGAAACCATTTTATCTGCTCCCCCTGAATATACTTTTCGTAGTAGTGCTTGAACCGATAGCGATCCTCTCGTTCGTCGGCAACCGGTTGAGATGCCGAGGTATCGACGTACGAAAGCAGACCAAGAGCAGCCGAAGCGTAACGTCGGGCGTCCCACATCACGGGGAGGACATCGCCGGAAACCATAAAGCCGATTCGAAAAATCGCCGAGACAATCAGAATCCCGATAATCCAACTCTTCAAATTGGGGCTTCCCATGATCTGTTCGGTCACTCCTGCAATGGATCAGTCTTAGTCGGCATCAAGTTCACTGGTCGCACCCTCTTCAATAGTACGCAAAGTGAGATGTTCCTTCTTGAGGAAGTAGAATCCCATTAACGTAACCACGAGGTATTGGGTGGCGTGCAAAACAATCGCACAGGAAAGTGCCTCCTCCTTGGATATTCCGTACATCATCAATGAAAGCACCGCCCCGGCATGATAGACGCCAACGAATCCTGGTGATGACGGTACCAAAATGGAGACTGATACGACAACCAGCAGATAGAACGAGGCATCAAGTGGTAAATCGAATCCAAAGGCCTTGAAGACAAACCAATTGGACAGACCCATCAGGGCCCAGATCATCAACGTCTGGACCGATACCCACATAACGCTCTTGAGGTCAGTTAGAAACGCCAGCCCCTCGGAGAACTTCATGATTATATTCTTGATGAACTTCTTGGCTCGATCCGGCAGGAAGAACAGATAGCGGGTGAGGAACCGACCTGCCTGTTCAGGCTTGTGGCCGAGCACCATCATGGATACGATTCCCATGAGAGCGACGCACAGCGTGAGACCGAGCCCAAGTTTCATCCGATCATCGAACTCAACCGGAGAGACGGTCAGCACCAGACCAAAAATCAGCAGCAGCGCAATCAGATCGAACACTAATCGCTCGACAAAAATATTGGCCAGTGAAGCGGATTTTGTAATGCCCCGATCCTGCGACGATAACGAATACGCCCTGACAAATTCACCGAGTCTCAACGGGAGGACATTGTTAGCCATGAACCCGATACAGGTGGCCGCAATTAGATTTGAGAATGCAACTTTCTTAATTGGCGCAACCATGAAGTGCCAACGGTATGCTCGCTGATACATCGTAAAGACAATAAAGATGGCATTTGGAATCAGCCAGTAGTAGTTGGCACCTCTCAAAGCCGAGTACAAGTCCGCAAAATTGACATTGCGAAACAGGAACCAGAGCAACACTACCGAGATAGTCAGACCAAGAAGGAGATACATGTATTTTCGTTGTCGAGCAGTCATCGCTTTCCCATCATCTCATTGAGCAGAGTTTCAAATTCTCTTGCAGCCGAGTCCCAACTGAACCGAGCGGCCCACTCCAGCCCGCCCTCCTGGAGCCTCTGCCTCAGGTCAGTATCAGTAAGAATCATCATCAACTTCTCCGCCAGTTGTTCGATATTTCCATACTCATAGAGCAAACCAGTTTCACCGTCACGCACTGAATCTCTCAGGCCGGGAGAGTCGGCGGCAACTACGGTAGTCCCGACCGAGTTGGCTTCGATGTTGGTCAACCCCCATCCTTCTTTGGACGATGGCAGCACGGCAACATGCGAACGTCGCATATGTTCAACCTTCTTCTCCATCGAAACAAATCCAGCGAACTCAACACTCGCCTCAAGCTTGAGATTGGCCGTCAACTTCTGAAGCGCTTCCAGATAATCTCCGGCGCCAACAACAATCAGTCTGGCATCGGGCAGTTTCTTCCGGACAATATCAAACGCCTGTATCAGGTGCTGAACCGACTTATACTTTTTGATCCGTCCCAGATAGAGAATCGTTGGCTGGTCGTACTTCGGAACCGTGTTGTCAGGCGCATAAACTTCGCGATCTATCCCGCAATGCACAACCGATATATCACTCCGAGGCACTCCACGCGCGACGAGATCATCGGCCGTTGACTCTGATATGACATTGAACGGTCTCCCACGGTAGGCAGGCACCAGCGGTTTCTCAAACATGTAGATATAGCTGCCAAGCACGAAATTTATCTCATCGAATACAGTAGTGGCAAACAGGTGCGGCACGACGACAAGCGTACGAATATCCAGATAGAGTGGCGTGTAGAACGGTATCTTGTTTATGTCTTCAATAAGAAGATCGTAATTACCTTCGCGGACCAACCGACGCAGATGAAGGGGAGCAATCAGATTAAAGTTGTATCGATTTCCCCGCCGCACAATCCGAACACCCTCAACTGTCTCTTCAGGAGAACAGCCGCTCCATCCCGAGCAGAACAGCGTTACCTCGTGGCCATAGCTGACCAACCGTCTGAGCAACTCCTCAAGGTGCACCTCGGCGCCGCCACCATACGGGTTTTTCAGGTCGTTCCAATTGAGGGCAAGAATCTTCACGGACTATTGGTATTCTTCCCTTTAGAGATCAAAGCTCCCTCAACTTCCTTGAGCATGTTGGCCGCTTCCTGATCGTCCGGATTGAATCGCAACCAGCGTTGAAGCAACGCGTGCATTCTGGCCGCGTCCTTGGTCCCATAGTAATGTCGCATCAGTTCGCGGAATGCCGGACGGAATTTTGGATCGCTGGTCAGTGTTGCCTCAAGCAATCGAACCCCGGCAAGTTGGTCACCTTCCCTCAGTTCCAGTCGAGCAAGATATGTGTTCAGCCATGAACGGTTGCTGCCGCCGGTAGTGTCAATCAGGGCCCGCAGTTCCTCCAGTCGTCCCTGATCGGAGAGAAAATTGGCAAGAGCCTGTAATGCGCCACGGTATCCAGGCGAAATATGCAAAGCCCGACGCACCATCTCCTCGGCTCGAACAGTGTCACCCCGTCTCTCAAATTCTTCGGCAGTCATAACCAAACCGTTAGCATATGTGGCAGTCATCCGCATTGATGTCTCGTTCTTGTAGATAGTTGGATCATCATATCCACCGGGCCGGAACCGTTGCGAATCGGAGAAGTAGCGATAAGAACCTTCTGCATCAACCCTGATCTCGGTTGCCTTTTCATTGAACAGCCAGGTCATCCCCCGTAACGTAAGACGATCAGAAATAGCCTTCCCTCGGATTCGCCGCGCACTTTCCGGTGTTGTCACTGAGTAATTTATCGGTCGGTTGGTACGATTGTTGACGACGATAGCGTCGGCTAATTGATCCTGCAAACGAAACACCAGGCCATTCTGAGTACGGTAGGGTCGCAACTGATCGACTTCACTTTCGGTCCAGCCATG
>DAOUUR010000442.1 GCA_030668045.1 bacterium | reverse complement strand
TATCATCCAGGGCAAACGAGGCATTTCCGATTATTCCGCCAAGGTAGTTCTTGAATTCGTGCGCCACACCGGCGGCAAGCGTTCCTATCGCGGAAAGTTTGTCGGCCTCGGTCAATTTTTGCTGGGTATGAAGTTCGGTAGTGATGTCCTCTCCAATCGACAGATAGCTTGAGGTCTTTCCGGCATCGTCCAGAATCGGGGTGAAGGCTTTGCGCTCCCAGTACTCCTGACCGTCCTTGCGTCGGGTGCGGAGATTGCCCCTCCAGGTTTTGCCGGTGGTCAGTCTGTCCCAGACTTCTTTGTAGAACAAATCGGTATTGCCTGCCGGTTGGATTGCCTTCATTGATCGTCCAATTGCCTCAGTAATGGAATATCCAGCAACTCTGCAGAATTGCGGATTTACATATTCGATAGTTCCATCAATGTCCATGATGCAAATAGTATTGGCCGATTGGGAGACGACGGTGGACAGTGTCTTCATCTCCCGGTTCGTATTGACCGACTCAGTAATATCGCGGATGAACGATTGAACCATACCGGTGCTACTATCAGAGATAGTAGAACTTATCTCGGCAATGATTGTGGTGCCATCCGCCTTCAACAGGGGAGAACCACGTTGCTTCCAACCCTGGTTCCGCAGGGAAAGCAAGGTTGTCTGTAGCGACTCGGAATTGTTTTCCGCGAACAGGTCGGAGAGATTCAACGAGAGCAGGCGTTGATGATCATAGCCCAGAATATTGCTGGCGGCGATATTGGCCTCGACAATCCGGCCTTCCAGAGTGTGCAGCAGGATTGCCTCGGGAGATTCCTGAAACAGGCGCTGGAAACGGTCTTCACTTCGCTGGGAAGCCAGCTTGGCATCCCGGGCCGCTTTCTGTCGCTGGTATAGGAGCACCAGGGTGATGGCAAGCAGGATAGTCCAGGCCGACTCAATCCACCAGGATATCCTGTGCATCCGGGCGACATCACTCTGGATATGATTTTTGATTTGGATGTGGAGCGCTTTGCAGCTACCGGCCAGCTCAGCGTGAGTCCGATCGAATATTTCATCGAGTTCCGATCCGATACCCGCCGATTGAAATTCGGCCACTCGAACCGAAGCCAGGTGTTCGAAACGATCCACCGCCGACTCTACCTGAGCGGCCAGCAGGTCGATCTCCTCCCAGGAATCGGTACATCCCAGTGGATGATCCGCGTTTCCTCGATCCCGTAGCAACTGTACTTCTTCTCTGGCTGCAGCCAGACCCGCGATGAAATCGTCCAGCGTTAGGGTCGTGTCACCAGCGAGATACTCTTCAAACCACAGATGGCTTTGCGATATCTTCGCTTGAATGGCATAACTGGCTTCCATCATCGGTAGGTTGTCCAGCAGTACCTGTTCGCTCTTACTGAAAGACCACCAGATAAGAACGACCGAAACGATCCCCCATATCATTACCAGCTTGAAAGCCCAGAATGATGCCGGCCCTTTGCCCTTCTCAGATAGTGTCTTTTTCTCTGACAGTGTCGGTATACTCACTTAGTATATCGTCCCATATCAAACTTCTCATACCGATCGTATGACCGGTCGGATTGCTCACAATTTGTTGCTGAGCCCTGGTGTTGTTCCCACAACAATCAATAAGTCAGCCCATCTTTTAGTGTATCGACTATTCCACCGATCTGCTTAGAGTACAGGTAAGCGCTTGAGTGTAAAATGGTTGCAGCGCCAGTCAGGAGTGCTGGCGCAAGAAGGTGGGCGCTGGTATAGCTATCCAGCGTCAGAGAGCCAGAAGTAGAACAGCGCCCATACGATCAGGGTGAACAGAATACCGGTGAGGAAGCCGATTCGGAAATTGTTCAGGTGGGCAAACAGTTTTTTCTTCTTCTTGGAGAGGTCAGCGTGACAGTGTTTGCACCGTGTGGCTTTCTCCGCAATAGTCTCAAAACAATACGGGCATTTGCTCTGTTTTCTGGCGACAGTCATCTAATAGAACCCTTGTTGAAAAGACTACTCAGCTATGCTCACTCCTGCTCACCGGTTTCGCCGGATGATGACTCAAAGCCGATTGTCTTGTTTGACGGATCGGGAGAGCCGTGCAGCTTGATCTCGCCGAATTTCTTCTCGAATTTCTCAATATTGTCTGCCAGAGCCTTGTGCAGGAACTTCGCGTGCATCGGTGTCATGATAACACGGGTTAAGACCTTTGCCTTGGGCATTCTCGGCATGATGCGGGCAAAGTCGATTATGATTTCGGTCGGCGAGTGGATCAGCATGGCCAGGTTGGCGTAGATACCTTCGGCTTCCTTTTCGCCCAGTTCAATATTGATCGGTTGACGCTGGGGGGGCTGGTTCTGATTCATGTTTTCATCCTCTGCTGTGCAGTTGAGATTGATTCCATATTCTTAGCTTGTATGAGCAGTTACATTGTAATATATTCACGGCTCAAGTCAACCTTTAGGAGGTAAGGTCGGCGGGTGCAGGCCGCCGAAGCATGATGCAACTGGATTCCGAACGCATCAGAGCAATCACCGATAGGATCGGTCAGGCCAGGGTTCTCATTCTGGGCGATATAATGCTTGATGAGTACCTGATCGGGCAGGTGAACAGGATTTCTCCTGAAGCCCCGGTGCCGGTGGTCGAGATTCAGTCGGACCGACTGCTTCTTGGTGGCGCGGCCAATGTTGCGGCCAACATCCGTACTCTTGGCGATGAGCCAATTCTGGTGGGGACAGTGGGAGAGGATG
>DAOUUR010000228.1 GCA_030668045.1 bacterium | reverse complement strand
CAGCGCGCCCCGAGTTATTCGCGGGTACGGCTGGAAACATCCGCGGTCAACTCAAGAGCGTTCAAACTAGATGGGCTTATGTGATCAGCGGAGGGCAGAGAGTGAAAGACGATATTTCGATTGATGTCGCAGTGACTCTTGTTGCCGGAGCCTTAAGTGATCTTGATGGTGATACCTACACAGAAACGGTGACGATCACTGCCAATGTCGCGGCATTCCCAGGCATCGTGGCTGATGAGATTCGCGTGTACTTTGCGGTTTCAGAGGCCGAAGTGCCATTTGGTGGAATGGACGAGTGGGAGATCAGACCGATAAATGTTACGATCTCCGCTGCTGGTATTGCGACCATCGTGTTCAAGCGCTGGCAACTCGTAGAGCCGTCATTGCAAATGCGACTTACCTGTGACGCGCTTGATGGTGATGTAGACGCGACATATGTTGATGTGGTTGACATTTACCGTGTCTGGAATGATCCACAAAGTATGGCTAATCTACTGTGGGAAAGCGACAATGAACCAACTGGCTGCGTGGCTTGCGGCGGGGCTGGCTGCGTATCATGCTCATTCAACACTCAGGTCGGATGCTTCCATGTGCGAAATGAGCGGTTGGGGGTTATAGCTTATACACCGGCGACTTGGGATGCGGCGAATAATCAATTCAATAGCGCAGCCTATTCTGTCTGTCGTGATCCTGATAAACTGAGAGCCTGGTACTACTCTGGTTATGAATCAGACAACCCGAGCGTAGCAACGCCACGATCAAAACTAGATCCCTTCTGGGAGAAGGTCATCGCCTATTTCGCCGCGGGGTTGCTTGACCGTCCTATCTGTTCGTGCAACAATGTGGAGAGGTTCGTGGACTATTGGAGAGAAGATTTAGCGCGTACAGGGCAGGAAGTCGCGTTTCAAACTTCACCGTCTGACCTTGATAACCCGTTTGGAACGAACCGCGGCGCTATAGAAGCCTGGAGAAAAATCAATGCTCCTAATTCAGATTGGATTGTGAAACGATGAGCGTAGATCATCCTGTTTTTGAGTTGGGCATGAGTGCAGATCATACACTAGATGTTATGAAACTATCTGGTAGACGATTCCTGCGCAAGCCCGAAGAGGTTGGAAAGGACAAATCCGGTCTTGTCGTCGAGTGGTATTTACAAGATGCTACGCTGACGCTGTGCCGAAGAAGGATAGAAAGCGTCACCTGTTATCGAATAATAGACATTGAACAACCAGAGAGGAAGCAATGATACAACACGACTATACCGATGAGCGAGGCCGTCAATACCGGGTTCTGCTTCCTGCTGGAGTTCCAGAATCAGAGATCGATAAAGGCGTTCCAGTAGGCCCTCCGGATGTCGTTGATAAACTTGGGCTTCCAGAACCATTGGCAACGAGACTCCATAACAAGCTATTTGAAAAGAGAATCTGGAATGCTACCGAGGCAAGGAAGCAACCCAGGATTCTTCAGAGCATTTTGCAATCCGTGTTAAAGCTGGACATTCATCAATTGATGGCGGCATTCGTAGACCTGGATAGACCATAAAGTATATAATACGATTGTGGCGCTCATCTGGTCAGGCCGGATTGAGCGCTCTTTTTTTTTAATCAACCGCTAAGGAGGTTCACATGAGCGAGGTAATGAAAGCAGGCGAAAGTCGCGTCTGGTTATTTCCAGATGGTGTCGGTCCAGGAAGGGAAAAAATATTTCTGGGCTGTGGAAGGATAGGAGACCCGACTTACAACTTCGGTGACATGACGCGCATCGAGTGTCCCGATGAAAACCGATACAACGAATTCGTGGAAGTGGGCTCGTTCCAGGGCACGAAAGAACGGCCAACATCCGGCATCATTGGACGCTACGATCGACGCGCTATCAGCGAACTACTCAAGGCTGCACGGAAGCGCTGCCGCGTAGATGTTCAGGCACACTTCGGAAGATGCCGCAATCCTCAAGATTTCAACGGTGGGTGGGAAAAGATTCTTGACTTCCAGTCTGCCCGCTTTACATCGTGGTCTGGAGAAAACTTCGGTGCTCTTGCCACTGATGAGCAGAATCCAGCCAATGAGACCGGCGAAATCAGCGCAAAGGATATGTACGAGATCACGCAGCTCGAATTCGGTGAGCAATGCGCCGAGGAAGTAGTGCGCGAGATCATGGCAATTGTGGCTTGTGATGCGCTCGAGTGCGGTGATTGTGATACCCCAAGCGACGGATGTCAAAAGATATTCGCCATCATGCTTGGTATAGACGCAACCCCGGGCACGCTTCCGAGTGTTGTCTACAGCGCAGATGGTGGCGTGACGTGCGGAGCAACAGACATAACAACTCTGTATTCCAACGAAGATCCATCTGATGCGGCATGTGTTGGACCGAATCTTGTTGTGATCTCTGAGCTTGGCGGTGTTCACTTTGCTCCATCTGCTGATATTCTTGCTGGCACCGAAACATGGCAGGAGCAGACCGCAGGAATAGATATGCCAGCCGGTAATGGTCCGATCTGCATCTGGAACGTTGATGCACTTCACACCTGGATAGGTGGAGCGAATGGATATATGTACTTCTCCGCTAACCCCTTAGTAGGATGGACTATTCAGGATCCTGGTATCGCAACTACTCGAGACCTTCGGGATGTTCATGCTCTTGATAGTGAGCGTGTCGTGGCTGTCGGTGATTTCAACGCTGTGATCGTAACCAAAAACGGCGGGCTGATTTGGGAACCCATCATCGGACCCGCTCCTGGCGCTGTGACATTGAATTGCGTATGGATGTACGACGAAGATACGTGGTTCGTAGGGACCAGCGTTGGAGGTCTTCATCTTACTCAAGACGGCGGCGCAACCTGGGTAAACGTCGCAGCCACCTTACCTGTTCCTGTCAACGAAGTAGACGAAATCTTGTTCTATGATGACACGGTTGGTTATATGTCTGCTCGTGATGGCGCAGCGCACAGCTTGATCTTCCGCACAATTGATGGCGGACAGACCTGGTATGTGCTGCCAGAAGGGAACGGAGTTATCCCCGACAATGATCGAATCAACATGCTTGCTGTCTGCGCGGATCCAAACGTTGTTTGGGGCGGTGGCCTTGAAGGAGGCGGGACTGACGGCATAATCGTGAAAGCTGCATAAACAGGAGTGAAATATAATGGCCGGAAAAAAGAAAGATCCAGTTGAGAAGGTAGTTAAAGCTCTTGAGGAAACCGAAGCAGGAGAGCGTGATGGTAATGTTGTCACGCTCTCTACGGGAGTGCAGTTGCGCGTCAAGCCGATGCCCAAACACTTCATCTTCCAGGTGACAGAAAGATACAAGAAGCCGAAGGTTCCGGTTTACTTCGATGAGACCAAGGGTCGCGAGGAAGAAAACCCTGAGGATCCGGATTACATCGAAGCGATGCAGATGCACCTTGCCGAGATTTCCAACGCCAGTACGGATGTAGCTATTCTGCGCGGCACAGAAGTCGTCCATGTTCCAGATGATGTTATGGGGCCAGACAGCGATGACTTCAAGATGGAACTTGAGGTCTTGAAGTTTGGGATGGTAGACAATGCTCGCGCCAGATACCTGGCATGGATCAAAGCAATCGCCGCTCCACTGGACTCGGACATCGAAAATCTATTTGAGGAGATTGGGCGGCTGACGGGCGTCACTGAAGCTGACGTTGCTGAAGCTGCCGATAGATTTCAGCGTCTTGAGGGACGGAAAGCCGATTGAAACGGCGGTTGTGTGGACTGACATCCAGGTTATTACTGGAATAGCTTATGCGAGACAGCTTCCCGGGTGTATTCCTTTCTATGAGGAATACGATGCTATGAAAGAATCGGGATACAACGAACATGAATGGATGGCGCTGTCGCCATTAGAGCGGGCAATAGCGGTGGCACACTACAGGATCAAGAAGTACGTTTCACTTCACGAGGCCGACGCCGTGGAGCTAAAGAGGAAATCAAAAGGCGGTAAGTAAATGGCGTTTGAGACCGTTGGTGTGCGCGCCGTAATTGAGGGAGTTGGATCTTTCGAGCGCGGCACTCGAAGAATGAAGGACGGACTAGAGGGTGTCGGCAAGTCCGCGATGACCGCGGAACAGCGCACCAAAGTCTTCACGAAAACTCTGAATACCCTTGGTCTTGCTTTTGTTGCCGCGGCAACCGCCGGCGGCGCTTTACTTTTGTCGTCTGTGAAGCTGGCAGCTCGCGTTGAGACTTTGGGTGTAGTAACCGCAACGCTTGGCAAGAATGTCGGGAAAACCGAAGACGAGATAAGATCGCTGGAGAAGGCAGTACAGGATCAAGGTATCACAATGCGCGGCTCACGCCAGGCCATTGCATTGATGATACAGGCCAACATTGATCTGAGTCACGCTACTGATCTGGCAACGATGGCGCAGGATGCCGCGGTTATTGCTGGTATCGATTCTACCGAGGCATTCCAACGGTTGGTATTCGTCATCACTTCGGGTAATGTGCGAATGGCGCGCACGCTTGGCTTGCAGGTTTCATTCCAGAGTGCATACAAGAAAACCGCGGCGCAGCTTGGCAAAACAACCGCGGAACTTACGGACCTCGAGAAAGTCCAGGCGCGCACAAATGTTGTATTAGAACAGGCTACAAGAATCGCTGGCGCATACGACGCGGCAATGGAAACCGCAGGAAAGAAAATCACATCGCTTGATCGTCATATTGAAGACTCTAAAGTGATGCTTGGCGAGATATGGCTTCCTGTGTATGCGGAGGTTATTGATTTTGTTACTAAGAGCTTGGTAACATGGCAGGATTTAAGTGATGCACAGAAGGGCGTTGAGTCAACGATGCTTGGTATACGTGTTGCTTTTTTTGGCATCGTCGGTGTGATTGCTTTGTTGATACCAAAGATTATTGCTGCGAAGGCTGCATATCTGGCACTTGCAACGGCTGTGGTCGGAGCGAATCAACTTGTATTCAATGCTTCTATGGTATTAGGGATTTATGTGGTCGCTGTTTTGGCGGTAATCGTCGCAATTGATAAGCTCATAAAATTCTTCTTGAAGATCAAGGCTGGAACCGAAGCTGTTGACAAAGCGGTTG
>DAOUUR010000085.1 GCA_030668045.1 bacterium | reverse complement strand
CCGATTGTCACAATAGCAATCAGCAAGGCCGCTGCGGAATATCGGAGGTCTTTCAAGATGTTAGTCCTGTTGCACATGGTTGCTTCTCATTGCCGCCTAAGGTACTCAATTGGGGCCGAAAATTCAACCCGTTTCCTCTCATCTCTTTGGGCCGGGGGCAGGCTGCCAGCTTCTCGGGCATACTCCTCCGGCGACCTGACTGGATTTTCAGGCTTGATTTAGAGACGCCCCAGAAGGCCAAACGTGAAATGTATTCGGCTGAGGGCTCTTGCGCCGGGAAACCATTTGGATTGAGTTGACAACTTACGGCCATTTCTGTTTCTTAGACAAGCAAACAGCAGCCTATTATCGACAGCGGTTATTGTGGATAGTTACAAAATCGACAACCTCATATGGAAAGCGAGGGACTGATATGTTCCACGGATGCAGAAAACGTTTATTCGGAACGTTGGTGATTGGAGCTGTTTTAGTCCTTTTGCCCGGCGTGCAGGTGATGGCTGACGATATTGCCGGTGATCTGAAAGTACCGGCCGCCGATGAAACCCAGTTACTTACGCTGGTTGACGGCTCGACTTTGGTGGGCAAAATAACACAGGTTGGTGACAGCGAGATTACTTTTGAGACGAAGATGGGGGAGATGACGATCTCAATCAACAAGATTATCGAAGTAAAGGTGATTTCAAGCGAGGCGATGAAAGACGGCAAGTACTGGTTTCCCAATCCAAATCGAACGCGGCTCTTCTTTGGCCAGACCGGGAGGATGCTGAAAAAAGGCGAAGGGTATTTTTCTGACACCTACTTGTTTTTTCCGGGAATCGCTTTTGGCATTACCGACAACATCACCTTCGGTGGTGGCATGTCGATATTCCCCGGGCTCGATTTTGACAAGCAGTTATTCTATTTCACTCCCAAGTTAGGGGTTTCCACTAACGAAAACGTGTCTTTGGCGGTCGGGGCGCTGATTGTCCGGGTGCCGGTTGACGATGATCTCGATAGCGATGATCCGCTGTTTGTTGGTGTGGCTTATGGTGCCGCGACTTTGGGTACCGATGATCGCAGTTTTTCGGTGGCTCTCGGATATGGGTTTGTAGAAGACGAATTGGCCGACAAGCCAGCGGTCATGCTTGGCTGCGACTACCGCCTATCGCGCCGGACAGCTTTTATCAGCGAAAACTGGATATTCCCCGGTGTTGATGACCCGCTTGTTTCCTATGGAATCAGGTTCTTCGGCGAAAAGCTTTCTGTGGACTTGGGATTTGCCACGGTGATCAACGAAGACGCGCCGTTTCCCGGAATACCATACTTGGATTTCGTTTGGAATTTTTAGCAGTAACGGTTCCGGACGCCACGATCCCAAGGATCGTGGCGCCGGTTACATGTTGCCTCAGTCCGAATTGATAAACCAGCCGCTGGCCAGTTTTTCGGTCAGCCCGATTATTTCACGATCGATAGCACCCAGAGCGCCGCGCTCAATCAGAGTTTCGACAGCTCGATGCAAAAGTACCATCCGATCTCGGACCGGTATCAGGGCGGGGTAATACTCGCCATTAAAGAAAATCCGATAGCGCTGCCGGGCTCGTTCATCCTGAAGCATCTCGCCGATTCGTCTCTCCAGGTCCTTTCCTGAGAGTTTGACCAGTTCTTCCTTGGGGGAAAGCATCAGGTCAAGGGTGCTTTTGAGGCTTTTGCGGCATTTGAACGTCATCTGCCAGCACTGTACCATCCCGAGCGAATTAACCGTGAGTACGCTCACGCTGATGCGATCGTTCTCCGGATCGGCCACCACGCCTTTCATCATCGGCATCAGATAATTGTCGGTAATGCCGCCAAAAGCGCTGATACCGCCCGCAAATGGATCGTCTATGATATCTTCGATGGTAAAGTAAGGTTTGCGTTCAAAGCGAGCGTCTTGAATCTGCATGAATTCTTCTTCGGTGAAATGGAACCGTTCTTTCCAGAGTTCCTCCGCGCTGAGGTCTTTACGGGTGAGCGAAGACTGACTGGTCAGCATCCCGAGCGCCTGACCACCGCGCCAGACCAGAGGCAGGACACCAACAGCCCACTCCGCCGAGCCGCCGATTTCACCAATCATCGTGTGCAGGCCACGGTCGTTTGAGAAATTCAACCCGTCAAGACCAAGTACCACCGCAGGCATCAGGTCACCATCTTTATCAAATGGGGTGGCGATGCCTTCGCTGTTGAGGGCATCCATCGCCGGGTAGTGGCGGGGCCGATCAAGGAAAAAGGCGGATAGTTTTTCCGGATTGGAATATCCAAATCCCTTGGCCATAATCTTTGCAGCATCGTAGAGGCTGACATCACGCGGACTGAACTCTTCGAAATATGCTCCGGACATCCAGCGCTGGACGTAAATGTCGGGCAGATGGCGCTTTACGTTGGCTTCGGTAACAAACAGAGCGGTCAGGCTGGAGTGCAGCCCCTTGACCGATTTGGTGGTACCGTCGATGACATCGTTGCCCATCGACAGCAGCGTAACTTGGTGAGATTTTTCCAGTCCATATTGAATGCGATGCTCTTTTTTGCCAAAGACGGCGCCGACCGCAATGGTCGGGTTGCCACCGGCCTCTTTGCCAGGCTTTACGCGGACCCCCTCGGTGATGGCCGATTCGATCAGGATCTCTTCACCCCGCGGCAGCTCCTCGGTGGTCGTTTGCAGCACTTCGGCCATGATTTGGGCAGCAGAACGGTCATTGGCTCGTTTCAGATTATTGGCAAGATCGTTGGTCTGCTCTTCTTTGGGGTAGGTCATTAGGCTGCCACGACCATGCAGGCCAACCACTACCGCCGAGAGCGCTGCCGAGAGGATAACGGATTGTCGCACCTGTCTGTTGCGCAAAGCTCCCAGATTTGATTTCTGATTGAGCTTGTCGCCGAGTGTTGCGATGGTGCACGACTCCAACGTCAGGCCGTAATTAGAGAGGACGGCCATGTGACGGTGATTGAACTCAATCAACTTGTCCGAGTTGAAAACTTCCTCTTTCTGTTTTCCTGTGTAGCTTAGTCGCCGGTCGGCTATATCGTATCGCAGTCTGTTGGGCATGATAGTATCTCCCGTCCTTCTATTATGATCTAAAATGACGTATCATTTTTATAGCTCAATGACAACATACTACCGGCTTGAGGATCGCATTTCAAGTGATAACTTAGTGGTGCGACTGTTATTTGCGATTGATGTGTGAGCTATGTGTTACTATAATATAAATCTGAGCCAGTCTGGAGACGCCTGCGATCGGCTTGGATGAGAGATTACGATATGGTTGGTAGGCGGTATTGGTTAGAAGCAGTTAAGGAGGATATGATGGAATTGGATACGGTTGAGAAAATACTCGATTTTGCTATCGAGAGAGAAGAAGAAGCGGCGGTTTTTTACACTGATCTGGCCGCAAAGATGGATCAGCAGCACATGAAAGATGTTTTTCTTGGCTTTGCCAAAGAAGAAAAAGGGCACAAAGCCAAGCTTGAAGCTGTTAAGGGCGGCCACGAACTGGTCCTTGAGAAAAGGAAGATCTTGGATCTGAAAATGGCGGATTACTTAAAGGATGTGAAACCCACCTCCGGTATGACCTACCAGCAGGCCCTGATAACCGCTATGAAAGCTGAGAAAGCGGCATTCAAACTGTACAGTGATCTGGCCGAAGCAGCAGAGAAACAGTCGATGAAGGAGCTATTTCTCGCTCTTGCCCAGGAGGAGGCGCGTCACAAGCTCCGCTTTGAAATCGAGTATGATCAGGAAATCCTGACCGAAAACTAAACCGCTTGTTGAAAAAATAACATTTTGGTTATTGCGAGTCCGCGGCGGCGGATGACCCGGCGACCGCATATCGTTGGGTCACACTCACCTTCGGCGAGCAGGACCCAACGTAACATGGAGTTTTGGAGTTGTCACATTCAGATTGTCTCGGCGGACGCCTCGCAATGACGATTTAACTGTTTAGCGGACCGGGGGGATGCAGTAAAATCCGCTTGTTATCTTTTTCGCATTTGCATATATTTGATGCTTAATTGTCCATTAGTTTGGGCGCGAGCAAGAGTATTTTGAACTCACTCCACAAGAGGGAGTTGACAGAGATGTCCGACTGCGAACACATTTGGAAAATGACCAATATTGAGTTTGGCTTTATTGCGTTTGAAAAATGCTCTCATTGCCAGGCTGTCAGAACACACTTTACAGTCGATGAAGAATCCGGCGATGAGTACCGGGAAGGCGACTGTCTATGGAGCCGGGTCGAGAATGCACAGTCGTTCCGTTTTGACTTGCAGTGTACCAAATGCAACCTGGCCGTGAAATACCACGATCTGATGGGGCTTCTCTACTGTACCAGCTGTATGGAAGACTGCGAGGTTGAGAAGATTCAGAAAGAATGCGCTGCAAGGAAAACCTGGATTCTGGTCGCGTTTGGATTCCTTCCAGCTAAGAAAGACAAACCTTTTCCGCCCCACAAACTGGAAATTCTGACCGACTACTTCAATCAACGACGGGATACAACGAGGTCCCGCATGAAGATTGTTTCTCACGATCTTATTGAGAAGTTTTCTCTCTGCAAAGGTGAGTTTATCCACGACCGCGGGATGCTGTCGTTGGAGGTACCCGAAGAGAGGAAACCACTGCTTTAGCGTAAGACGTATTTGATCATAGAGGAGAGCTTTCATGACCACGCAAGACCTGATCGAAAAGATAGGACTCAAGGCCCTTAGCAAGTTTGATCCGCGCGAAGTTGACGGTGTATTTGTCTCCGACATGCTCAGCGATGTCATGGCCGGAGCACAGTCGGGCAATCTGTGGGTAACGGTACAGGTGCACAAGAGTATTGTGCCGGCAGCCAACCTGGTCGATGTTTCGGCGGTGGTTGTCACCGGAGGTAAAGAAGTGCCGAAGGATACAGTTGAACTTGCCACCAAGCACGACATTGCCATCCTTGCTACCGATATGGCCAGCTTTGAACTAGTAGGAAAGCTATACAACCTGGGGCTGGTTGCCAAGTAGGAGACTCTCACAGTATTGGCGCAGTGGCGGCCTAACCAAACGGAACGAGATCGTGGTTCCAGCCGACACCGCAGACATCGGTGAGCGCCGTGAAGATTAAGCAAATCAAAGAAACCCTCGGGGCGACTGTCCTTGAAGGTCCGGATAATCTGGAGATTGAAGTCTCGCAGGTATATGCATCCGATCTGATGAGCGATGTACTCGCTTTTGGCAAACCACATTCTATTCTCTTCACAGGTCTGGCTACGCGGCAGGCAATAATCTCAGCGCACATGGCCGAATTCAAGGCGGTCGTGTTAGTCCGTGGAAAAATTCCTAATGACAATTCGGTGAAGATGGCCCGCGACACTGACCTGATTCTCATGTCAACCGATCTGGATATGTTTGACGCTTGTGTCAGGGCCGATTCGATACAGAAGGGAAAAGCACTGAGTTCTGAATCTGTTTCGGAAAAAGCGTTCCCCGAAGAGTTATTGCTGGCGCAGGAATTGGTTATTGAGGGAGACGATTTTGCCAGCGCCGGGATGGTATCCACCGGGATCAAATCGACACTTAAGAAGATCGGACTGGACAATGTGCTGATCCGCCGAATAGCTATCTCGACATATGAGGCGGAGATGAATGTTGTTATGCATGCCGACAAAGGCAAAGTTTTCCTGACTGTAACCCCAACGTATGTGAAGGTAGTGATTGCCGACCAGGGCAAAGGAATTCCTGATGTCGAGTCGGCCATGGTGGAAGGCTTTTCAACCGCTACCGAAGAGATGCGGGCGATGGGGTTTGGCGCCGGTATGGGACTTCCGAATATCAACCGGAACGCCGACGAATTTGAGATCCAAAGCGAGGTTGGTGTCGGAACCACGCTGAACATGAAGTTTCTGATCTAGACTGACAATAACACTTGAAGGGACTAAGATGTCAGAATTTTATCATGCCCATCGCGTCGTCGAAGACTTGTGTTGTGGCCGCATGGCCTGTATGCGGATCTGCCCGACTCAGGCAATCCGAGTACGATCCGGTAAGGCTGTTTTTTCTGAAGAACTCTGCGTCGACTGCGGTGAATGCTTGTCGGTCTGTCCTTCCGGAGCTATGGAGGCATTGACCGACCCGGTAGCCGAGCTGGCAGATTTCAAGTACAAGGTGATTGTCCCGGCCCCAGTTCTCTATTCGCAGTTTGATCCTTCGATCCACCCGTACATTATTCATCAGGCCTTCAAGGAAGTCGGCTTTGATCAGGTTACTGACGTAAGCACATCGTCGGCAGCGTTAGCCCATGTGCTGAAAGAATACATCCAGACCTACAGCGGCCGCCTCCCGCTGATATCGTCATTTTGCCCTTCAATTGTGCGTCTGATTCAGGTCAAGTACCCTGATCTGGTAGAGTTGGTGGTACCTCTTGAGGTACCACGCGAAGTCACGGCGCGCGAAATCAAAAAGACTATCCCGCAACAGTTGGGTCTCAGGGAGGAAGATGTTGGTGTCTTTTATGTCGCCACCTGCCCGGCAAAAATCGTTTCAATCAAACAACCGGCTGAAAAAGTCCGATCGTGGTTTGATGGTGTCCTCTCTGTTAAGGATGTCTATTCGATCCTGCTTCCCCATGTGATTGCCCTCAAGGAAAAATTCGACGAGGAGATGGTCCCGGATGAGTACGTGTTCAACTCCGGGTGGGCCGCAACCGGGAGTATCACCCGGGCCGCCGGCACCGACAACTGGCTGACAGTTACCGGTATAGATCATGCTAAGAAAATATTGGACGATATTGAGAATTCGCGGTTGCGCAATGTTGAGTTTGTCGAAATAGCAGCTCACATGGAAGGCTGTATAGGTGGGCCGTTTAATGTGGAGAATCCATACGTTGCCCGGGCTAATATGATCAAGCAGAGCCAACGCTATGAGACGCCTATCGAGGTTGATGCCGAGGATGTTGCGCGTAAACTGAAAGATGGTTACTACATGACCGAAAGTCCGGTCTTGCCGCGTGCGACCACCTATTTTGATACCGATTTGGCTACATCGATCAAGCGGATGAAAGAATGCGAGAGAGTTTATAAAAAACTCCGCAAGATCGATTGCGGCGTATGTGGCGCACCAACATGTATGGCCTTCGCTGAAGATCTTGTGCGGGGAGATGCTGAGTTTACCGACTGCATTTTCCTCGGCAAAAAAGAAGAAGATAAGCAATAACATACATATAGAAACCATTCACCTGGTGAATGGGAGGAATGTCTGTGAAGCAGAAAGAATACGACAAGATATTCTCAGGTTTCAAGGGCACCGAGGGCGATCTGCTGCCGGTTCTACTGCGAATCCAGGAGAAAGATGGTTACATCTCCGAAGAATCGGTTAGTCAGGTTTCTCGATTCCTGCGCCTTTCTGAGAGCCAGATATTTGGGGTGGCATCGTTCTATCCAAAATATCGCTTCACCGAGCCGGGCCGCAAATCAATCAAGGTTTGTATGGGAACGGCTTGTCATGTACGGGGTGGGAAATTGCTCTCCGATGCGGTAGGGTGGAAATTGGGAATAAGCATTGGGCAGACCAGCGCTGATAAGCAGTTTGATTTTCAGCGAGGTACTTGCCTGGGATGTTGCACTCTTGGCCCGGTAGTAAAAATCAATGACAAGGTCCATAGCCGCATGCAGGTAACGGACCTGAAAAAAATTCTGGAGCAACATGACTAACTTCGAAACAAAAAGACAACAGGCTCAGAAGAAATGGGCCGAGCTCCAGGAAAGCAAGGTCCCGGTCATCTATGTTGGTAGCGCTACTTGTGGTCGTGCGGCCGGAGCGATGGCTGTGCTGGAGACGGTTCACAGGATACTGAAAAAGAAAAAGCTCAAGGCAAAGGTGGTTGAGGTTGGCTGTATCGGTCCGTGCTATCTGGAACCGTTGCTGGATGTTGCCATGCCGGACGAGCCGAGGATCAGTTTTTCAAATGTTGATCCAGAGAAGGCCGAGAGAATTATAGAGAGTTGCCTGGTTGAACACAACCCGCCGCTGGAATTGGCGATTGGACATTTCAGCAACAAT
>DAOUUR010000557.1 GCA_030668045.1 bacterium | reverse complement strand
CTATCGATGTGTCAGGGCCAACAAGGAAGCATTCGGAGAATACGATCTCGGTGTTTTTGAGCGCGGTAATATCGCGCATATCAATGCGGCCCCCGGCGACCAGGTTGACAATCCGTTCTCCGGTAACCTGCATGAGATCTGCCCAGTCGGCGCTCTGACATCAAAGAACTGGCGATACAAAATTAGAGTCTGGCTTACCGAAACGGTGCCATCAATTTGCACTTTTACAAGTTCCGGTACCAACACGACGATCTACAAAGAGGGTCACAAAAACCACATCCATCGGGTGATGTCACGTTGTAATGACGATATTGATGATGGCTGGCTGGCCGACTGCACGCGCTACGGCTACCAGATCGTCAACTCGCCCGCCCGTCTGCAGACTCCGCTGATCAAGAAAGATGGCAAGCAGGTCGAAGCGACTTGGGATGAAACCCTGACCTTGATTCACAAGCGTTTTGGCGAAATCAAGGACAAGATGGGTAATGTCTGCCTCGGTGGTCTGATAGCTCCTCATCTGGACAACGCGTCTCTTTACAGCTTTTCCAAGTATTTCCGGACGGTGATAAAAACCAATAATATTGATTTCCGGTCGCACTATCGGATGTTACCGGCAACGGCCGACACGCATTTCTCGAAAATCTGCAGCCGCCCATTCCGTATTGCCCAGATTGATGACTCTGATGTTATCGTCGCTTTTGGCTCCGATCTGATTCGTGAGCACGCCAACGAGTACCTTCGCATTCGCAAGGCGGTCAATTTCAACAAGGCGCGAGTCTTTGCAATCAATCCATTTGGAGTAAAGTCTGCCGATGTAGCCCAGTTGGAGACAGTTTACCGACCCGGTACCGATGAGACGGTTCTCAACGGTATTTGTCTGGCTGCAATCGAAGAAGGCTTGATCGATAACGCCTTAGCCGATTCCTATCGCCAAAGTGTCCAGCCATCCTCACTGAGTGAAGCGTCCCGTCTTTGCGGTGTTGAAGAAGCATCCCTGAAGTTGATTGCAAGAGCGTTGGTTGATGGTCGCAAGGTTACGTTTATCGTGGGAGAGTTGGTGGCGCGCTCTATCGCACGAGAGACAATTAGTGCCGCGCTGGCTAATCTGAATCACCTGTTTGGTATCGAAAAGAAAGGGCAGATAGCTGTTCTGGCTCGTTATATAAACTCTGTTGGTGCCGAGAAGCTTGGCGCTCTGCCGCATCCGACGGGGAAGCTGAGAGCCGAACTCGAAACCATCTGGGGTGAGTGTCCGGATTGCGAGTCGAAGAATACCGATGCCATGCTGGCCTTGATGAAAAAAGAAGAGCTGACCGGAATGATTGTCATGGGAAGTAACCCGGCTATGCTTTATCCTGATCGCGAGTTTGCAAGAGAGGGGCTGGAACGGTTAGAATTCCTCGTTGCCTGCGACCTGTTTGAAACTGAGACGACCGCGCTGGCTGATGTTGTCCTGCCGCTGTGTAGTTGGGCTGAGTACGACGGCGACTATGTCAATCTCGAAGGAAATGTACAGCGAGCCACCAAGGCAGTCAATCCAATCGGTCAGGCCAAGCCTGGATATGAGATAATTGATCTGCTGGCGGCGAAACATGAGAAGAAGTTGTTTGAATCCGCAACCGATAGAGATGCGGAGATTGATCGGCTGCTCGCGCTGGATACGACACAGAGTCTTCCCGATCAGTTCGTCGAGATGAAACCGGCCGAGTTTGAAAAGAACGACGACTACAAGCACCCGGTATTTGTTTGTGACGATGCTCACCACAGTGGACACCTGACCGAGAAAGCACCGACACTGGCAAATTTTGCGGGTGAGGCGTATGTCGAGATGTCGGCTGCCACCGCTGCTCAATATGGTGTTGAGGATGGTGACTCGGTGCGGGTTGAATCGGAAGTAGGCAAGATTATTGTCCCGGCAAAGATTTCAGAATATATCGAGAACGAAGCTGTTGTTATTCCGAGGAATTTTGCGTCAACTCCGGTTACCTCGCTCCTGATGCGTAAGCGGCGGATTGACT
>DAOUUR010000082.1 GCA_030668045.1 bacterium | reverse complement strand
TCTCGCGGTGTGATGACCAATCACCAGGCAGCCAAACTAGGTGTTGGCGGCGAAGTAATGGCCAGGTGCTGGTAAGGAAAGGATACTGATATGTCTCGCGTTGGAAAAAATCCGATTCCGATTCCAAAGGACGCCAAAGTGAAGATCGATGGCGGGCACATTACCATCTCCGGCCCCAAGGGTGAGCTGTCTCGCGACATCTACCCGACTATCTCGGCCGCTATTGAAGATGGCAACCTGATAGTGACCCGGCCGAACGATCTAAAAAAGAACCGAGCCCTTCATGGACTCACTCGCGCCCTGCTGAATAATATGATGGTCGGTGTAACTACAGGCTACATCCGCAAGTTGAAGATTATCGGAGTTGGATACCGCGCCGAGATGAAAGGTTCGCGCCTGGTTCTGAGTCTCGGTTATTCGCACCCCATTGTCATGGCTCTGCCGGAAGGTGTCGCCATCACAGTTGAACCCAAAGAGAATGTGATAAAAATTGAAGGCATAGACAAAGAACTGGTCGGTCAGACGGCTGCCAAGATTCGTTCGTTCCGCAAACCCGAACCATACAAAGGCAAGGGTGTGAGGTATATCGACGAACTAGTCAGAACTAAGGCCGGCAAGACCGCTGGAGTATAAGTCTCAGGTATAAGATATGGCTGATAAAAATATTACGAGATCCAAGCGAGCAGACAGAAGACGCAGTCGGGTACGTGGCAAGATTCATGGGACTCCGGAACGACCGCGCTTCACGGTTACCAAGTCGCTCAACAATATCTTTGCGCAGATTATTGATGATGACACCGCCACTACGATGGTAGCGGCTGCGTCGAATTCGGTAAGTGTCAAAGAGCAGTTGAAAGACGGAATGAGCAAGACCGAGGTAGCCGCCGTGGTTGGCGCTGTTGTTGCCGCTGCCGCCAAGGAGAAGGGTATCGAGAAAGTAGTTTTCGATCGTAATACCAACCGGTTCCACGGACGTATCAAGGCCACTGCCGATAGCGCCCGGAAGGCCGGACTGCAATTTTAGAGAACGAAACGCTTACGATATGACGAGGTAAAACTTGGCAAGGTTTGAAAAAAGAGAAAGTGAATTCGACGAGAAGGTCGTAACCATCAACCGGGTTGCCAAAGTTGTCAAAGGTGGCCGTCGCTTTAGTTTCACGGCTCTGGTCGTGGTAGGCGACAAACATGGCAGAGTCGGGGTTGGACATGGCAAGGCTCCGGAAGTTGCCGAGGCTATCCGCAAGGGCAGTGAGGCGGCCAAGAAAGCTATGGTTAAGATCAACCTGGTCAACGGCACCATTCCGCACCGTATTAACGGTAAGTTTGGAGCCACGACCGTTGTGATGCGTCCCGCCTCGCCTGGTACCGGCGTGATTGCCGGTAGTGCCGTCCGCGCCATACTGGAAACGGTCGGTGTACAGGATATCCTGGCTAAAGCATTGGGTAGCCGCAATCCGTTCAACCTGGTCAAAGCGACAATGGATGGCCTGACGGCTGTTCAGACGCGCGAACAGGAAGACAAGTTCCGCGAAGAAGCCGCTGGTAAGTAGGATAAGGTCAAGACTTATGGGTAAGCTGAAGATTACACAGGTACGAAGCACAATTGATCGCAAACTCCCCCAGAAAAGGACCATTGAGGCTCTTGGGTTGGGCAAGTTGCGCAAATCGGTGATACATAATGACACTCCGCAGATCCGCGGCATGATCAGGGCCGTGGGCCATCTGATTACAGTCGAGGAACTGGAGTAGACTCACTATAGAGGTTATGATGGAACTTCATACGCTAAAACCAGCCGAAGGTTCAACGAAGAATCGCAAACGGGTCGGCCGTGGTCCTGGCTCCGGAACGGGTAAAACCTCCGGGCGTGGTCACAAAGGTGCTGGACAGCACGCCTCCAGACGAGTGCGGCGTGGTCACGAAGGCGGCCAGATGCCGTTGCAGCGTCGTCTACCCAAACGCGGTTTCACTAACATATTCAAGAAAGAATTCCAGGTCGTCAACCTGTCAAATCTCAAACGGTGCGAAACCGGCGAGATTACCGGGGAGACTCTCAGGAGCGCTGGACTGATCAGAAATCTCAAGGTTCCGGTCAAGATCCTCGGCAAAGGCGAACTGGATAAGGCTTACACCGTCAAAGCGGCTGCTTTTTCAAAGACTGCAGTTACCAAGATAGAAGCGGCCGGCGGAAAAGCTGAGGTGATTTAGTGCTGGATGCTTTTAAATCGGTCTTCAAGATTGAAGAACTGAGAAAAAGGATTTTCTTCACTCTGGCTCTGCTGGTAGTTTATCGAATCGGCGGTCATGTCCCGACGCCGGGTGTCGATGGCTCCGTAATTGCGCAGGCCCTTTCCTCCAGTTCAATCTTTGGTTTGCTTGATCTGTTTGCCGGTGGTGCTTTTGCCAAGGCAACTATCTTCGCTCTCGGAATCATGCCGTATATCTCGGCATCGATTATGTTGCAGTTGCTTGGTGCGGTGGTGCCGTATTTGCAACGTCTGCAGCGCGAGGGAGAAGATGGGCGTCGCAAGATCACGCAGTACACTCGATACCTTACAGTGCTCATCGCCGCTCTGCAAGCATGGGGTACGGCTGGATTCCTCTCAACCATCAACTATAATGGCATCCAGGCGGTTCATATGGACACGGCTGGATTTATCCCGTTGACTATTCTGACCTTCACCTGCGGTACGATTTTTATCATGTATCTGGGCGAACAGATTACCGAGAAAGGGATTGGCAACGGTATCTCGCTAATTATCTTCATTGGTATTATCGCTCGCTTCCCTGAAGCAGTGATTGAAGAGATTCAGTTGATCTGGCACGGCAGCCGCAACTTTACGACATCGGCAACCATGCTGGTCATGATGCTCCTTGTGATCGCAGCGGTGATTCTTGTTACCCGGGCGCAGCGCAAAGTACCAGTTCAGTATCCGCGTAAGGTTGTTGGCCGCAAAGTCTTTGGCGGTGCCACAACACACCTGCCGCTGTCGGTCAACTCCGCTGGCGTTATCCCGATCATTTTCGCTCAGTCGATCATGTTCCTGCCTTCCACGGTGGCTCAGCTCTTTCCAGAATCCGACTGGGTTCAAAATCTGGTCTCCAACTGGCTGGCTCCTGGTGAGTTTTGGTATTCGCTCATCTATGGTTTGATCATTGTGTTCTTTGCATTCTTCTATACAGCTATCGTATTTAACCCGATGGAAATCGCTGACAATATGCGTCGCAACGGCGGCTATATCCCGGGTATAAGACCTGGAAGGAATACGTCAGAATATGTCGAACGAATTCTTACCCGGATCACCCTTCCCGGTGCTATATTCTTTGCGGCGATTGCTGTATTGCCCTGGGTGTTGATTGGAAAGTTCAACGTCAACTTCTTCTTTGGTGGTACCGGCCTTCTGATTGTGGTCGGTGTGGCTCTTGATACCTTGCAGCAGATTGAATCCCATCTGGTGATGCGTCACTATGACGGATTTATGAAAAAGGGCAAGATCAGAGGAAAGGCCTGGTAGGGAGTGAATTTGGTTTTCCTCGGACCTCCGGGATCCGGCAAAGGTACACAGGCTGTCAGATTGGCCGAAGCGAAGGAGATGGTGCACCTGTCAACAGGTGATGTCCTCCGTGAAGCGGTCAAGGTAGGTACCGAATTGGGTCGGAAGGCTGAGGAATACATGAATCGTGGAGAATTGATACCTGACGATTTAATTATTGGTCTGATCGAGAACAAGGTTGCCAGCGGAGAATTTTCCAGCGGTATCATTCTCGATGGTTTCCCGCGGACGATTCCGCAGGCGAAAAGTCTCAAGAGGATGCTGGCCAAAAACGAAATCGGACTGGATCGTGCTATCCTTTTTGCGGTCTCCGATGAAGAGATCGTCAAGCGGCTGTCGGGACGCTGGTATTGCCCGCAGTGTAACGCTGGGTATAACTACCCGGCGGCGGTTCCGAAGACCGAAGGAATCTGTGACCATGATGGCGCCACACTAAAACGCCGCCCCGATGATGAAGAAGCAGTTGTGAGAAACCGTTTGGACATATACAATGAGCAGACCCGGCCGATTGAAGACTTCTATCGGACCGAGTCTATACTCACCGAGATTGTAGCCGAAGACACCCCGGACAATATCTTTGCCCGGCTGATGGAGGCTGTTTGCTGATGACTGTCGAACGTGGCATTAAGCTTAAGACGCCAGATGAGGTCGAAATTATGCGACGCGCCGGGCAACTTGTGGCGGCGACTCTTGATATGGTCGCAGAAGAAATCGGCGACGGTATGACAACGGCCAGACTTGACGCATTGGTTGAGGACTTTATTCGGTCTCACGAAGCGGTTCCGGCTTTTAAGGGTTTCCAGGGATTCCCCGCATCGGCCTGCGTTTCGATCAACGAGGAGGTTGTTCACGGCATACCGGGTGATCGTGTTATCAAAAATGGCGACATAGTTTCGGTTGACATTGGTACGATTGTCGATGATTTTTACGGAGATTCGGCCCGGACTTTTGCCGTCGGAGAGATTACCGAGGAGAAGTCACGGTTGATGCAATGTACTCGTCGTTGCCTTGAGGCTGGTATTGAGAAGGCCTGTGATGGCAATAAGCTGGGCTTGGTGTCTGCTGCTGTACAGCAGGTTGCCGAGGGAGAAGGGTATGGGGTTGTCAGGCAACTGGTCGGCCACGGTATTGGTCGCAAGATGCATGAGGAACCTCAGATTCCCAACTATGGCTCTCCCGAAGAGGGACCGGTCTTGAAAACTGGCATGGTTCTGGCTATTGAGCCGATGATCAACATGGGTACGCACGAGGTAAAAACACTACCGGACCAATGGACGGTAGTTACAGCCGATGGTCAGCCTTCGGCACATTTTGAACATACGATTGCCATTACTGATAATGGCCCGGAAATTCTTACGTTGGTGTAGGTACAGGAGCGTATGGCTAAAGAGTCAACAATAACGGTTGAAGGAAAGGTCACTGAACCGTTGCCAAATGCGATGTTTAGAGTAGAATTGGACAACGGTCATGTCGTACTGGCTCATATCTCCGGGAAGATGCGAAAGCATTTCATCAAGATTCTCCCCGGTGATAAAGTCACGTTGGAACTGTCTCCGTATGATTTGACCCGAGGCCGCATAACTTATAGGTATAAATAGCTGTCACAACATATGGAATAGAGCTATGAAAGTAAAATCTGCCATTAGAAAACGCTGCGAGTATTGCAAGATCATTAAGCGGCGGGGAATTCTTCGCGTTATTTGTTCAAGGAACCCCAGCCACAAGCAGCGTCAAGGTTAGAAAGTAAACAGGTCACTTAAGGAGTAGTAGATTGGCTCGTATTGCCGGTGTAGATCTGCCGAAAGAAAAAAGAATCGAGATAGGCTTGCGCTATATCTTTGGAATCGGTCCTGCCATTGCTGGTGAAATCCTGACAAAATCCGGGGTCGATCCGAACATGCGCGTCAACAAGCTGACTGATGAAGATGTCGCCAAGCTGCGGTCGGTGATCGAAAACGATTACACGGTCGAAGGTGCGCTTCGCGGCGAAATCAACATGAATATCAAGCGCCTGGTTGATATCGGCTCGTATCGTGGCCTGCGTCATCGACGTGGTCTGCCGTGTCGTGGTCAGCGTACCAAGACCAATGCGCGAACGCGTAAGGGTCCGAGTAAATCAATCGGTGGCTTGAAGAAAAAGCCCATAGGTAAGAAGTAAAAACGTTTTGTATTTTATAGAGGTGTCACTTGGCTGATCCTAAGAAAAAAGGACGCACCAAAAAGAAAGCGCGGCGAGTTGAAGGCAATGGTATCGTCCATATCAAGGCCACCTTCAACAATACCATAATCACTATTGCCGATATGACGGGCAAAACGATCTCTTGGGGTACGTCCGGCAAAGTTGGCTTTAAAGGCTCCAAGAAATCAACACCATTTGCCGCTCAGTTGGCTGCGACGAATGCCGCCAAAGAGGCTATGGATATGGGTCTGCGCCGAGTCGAAGTCTGGGTTAAAGGCCCGGGGTCCGGTCGTGAAGCGGCGATACGTTCGCTCTCTGCCGCCGGTCTTGAAATATCGTTGATTAAGGATGTCACGCCGATTCCACACAACGGCTGTCGTCCTCCCAAGCGAAGACGTGTATAGTTTTGAATGTGTAACTACGATCTGACAGGAGATTGAATGGCTCGTTATCATGATGCCAATTGCAAACTCTGCCGCCGCGAAGGCGACAAGCTGTTCCTGAAAGGCACCCGTTGTCTGACCGACAAGTGTGCCCTTGAACGCAGGCAATACCCGCCGGGACAGCACGGACGGAACATCCGCCGCAAAGTATCTTCGTATGGTGTGCAGTTGAGAGAAAAACAGAAAATTCGCCGGTCCTATGGCGTTCTTGAAAAGCAGTTCCGTAACTATTTCAAGAAGGCCGATAGCAGAACCGGTATCACCGGCGAACTTCTGCTCCAGTTACTTGAGATTAGACTGGATAATCTGGTCTATCGCCTGGGCTTTGCACCATCCCGCAAGTCCGCTCGTCAGTTGGTACGGCACCGCCATATTTTGGTGGATGGTCGCATTGTCGATATCCCATCGTATAGCGTCAAACCGAACCAGATTATCAGGGTGAAGGACAAGTCGAAGAATCTCGATTTGATCCACGGTGCTCTGAAAGCTGGTCGCAGTGATGACTTTGCGTGGCTCCGGCTGAACAAGGCGTCTCTTGAAGGCGAATTGCTGGAAGTGCCGAAACGTCTGGATATTCCGGTAACTTATAACGAACAATTGGTAGTAGAGTTGTACTCCAAGTAAACTTATTCCCATTATGGGAGGTTAGTTAAAGACATGAAGTGGAAACCGTTGACGATGCCGAAGGAAGTCGTTGCCGACCAGTCGTCGGTCACCGACAATTATTCACGGTTTATTATTGAACCCCTGGAGCGGGGTTTTGGGCACACTCTGGGCAATTGCCTCCGTCGTGTGCTGCTTTCATCCATTCAGGGCGCCGCTGTTACGGCGATGCGCATCACCGGATGTCTGCATGAATTTGCTACCATCGAAGGCGTCTATGAAGACGTGACCAACATTGTTTTGAATGTTAAGCAGATCAGGCTCATGCTGCATGGCGACGAAGGTTGCACGCTCAAGCTGAAGACCAGTGGCAAGGGCAAGCTAACTGCCGGTATGTTTGAAGGCAGTCCCGATGTTGAGATTCTCAACAAGGACCTGCATATTTGTGAGTTGACCGATGATATTGAATTTGAGATGGAAATCGATGTCGACTCCGGTCGCTCCTATGTTGTCGCCGAGCAGAATAAACTGCCCGACGCACCGGTCGGAACGGTCTTTGTTGATTCTCTTTTCTCGCCGGTAACCAAGGTCTCTTACCAAACCGAGAATACCCGCGTTGGTCAGAGAACCGACTATGATCGCCTCGTGCTTGAGATCAACACCGATGGTTCGATCACGCCGGAGGATGCTCTTAGCTTTGCCGCCAAGCTGGTTAAGGATCATCTCCAGCTCTTTATCAATATCGATGAAGAGATCATGGTTGAAGAGGAGCCGGAAGAGGACGAGGAAGTTACCCGCGTTCGCAATCTGCTCAAATCGCGTGTCGATGAGTTGGAACTTTCAGTACGTTCTTCCAACTGTCTTCGAGCGGCCAGTATTCAGACAATTGAGGAACTGGTTACCAAGACCGAAGCTGAGATGCTCAAGTATCGCAATTTCGGCCGCAAATCACTCAATGAAATTACCGGAGTACTCGAGTCGATGGATCTGTCGTTCGGCATGGATATTTCCAAATACATTGAAACGGAAAAGAACCAGTAGGTTTGAGAATTTATTATGGGTCATCAGGACAAAGTTAGAAAACTGGGTCGTACCAAGTCGCACCGTGAAGCGATGCTGGCCAACATGGCCATGTCGCTGTTTAAACATCGTATAATCAAGACGACCGATGCCAAAGCAAAAGCGCTGCGTCCGGTGGTCGACCGACTGATCTCTACGGCTAAGAAGGACACCCTTGCGGCCAAACGGCAGGTTGCCAAAACCGTGAGACAAAAGGATGTCTTCAAGAAGCTCTTTGCTGAGATCGTTCCCGGTCTTGGTGACAGACAATCCGG
>DAOUUR010000310.1 GCA_030668045.1 bacterium | reverse complement strand
CTTGGAAGTGGCTTTGCCACACCCCCGCTCACTCTACCGTGCTGACGACCAGGTCGACTTCGGTGCCGACATCAAGTTCAGCGCCCTCCGGTTCCGATTGCTCCAGTACTGTCTCCGGTAGATAGTTCTCATCGATGCGGTAATTGATCAAGCCGAGTTTGAGGTGTTTGTCTTCAAGACGTTTCATCCCCTCGCTGATAGCCAGCCCGATCACCTTGGGCATGTACGTAAAGCTTGAAGCGCGCCCGCGATTCACCATCAGGTTGACCGGCGTGCCAATCGGAATTTCGGTGCCGACGGCCGGATAGGAAAAAACAACGACCTTCTCCGGGAGCGTGTCTGAGAACGCCCAGGCAATTTCGCCGAGGGTCAGGTCGGCGGACTCAAGATCGAGTATCGCCTGCCGCACCGAAGACCCGCCCATCTCCGGCACCGCCACATTTTTCCCCCCGAGCGAAAGCACAAACTTGATCGCCCGCCCCGGTTTAACTTTGGTCCCGGCAATTGGGAACTGGTTGAGGATAATGCCCTTCTCGACACTCGGCGCATACTCCTCGGCGGCGATTTCGTAGTTGAGGTCAAGGTCTTCAAGCGAGATACGGGCTTCCAGCAGGCGTTGGCGCGTGAAGTCGGGGAGCGGGAACTCGGTTCCGGCCCGGGTGAGGATCGGCATGACGATATCATCGATGACCGTGTAGCCGAGCATGATTATCACCAATGGGACAATCAGACGGAGAATCAGTTTCCGTTTGAAACTACCCAGCGGCAAAGGGCCGGTAAGAAAACCGGGGCCCTTGCGAACGTCCTTGTTCAGTCTCGATGCTCTTGGTTGATTCATGTCACGCTCGTTGTTTCCTCACAATTTATTCTACACAGCAGATTGCTCAATCGCGCAGGTTAAATCAATATTAAACTACATATAGAGAACGAGGATGATCCGAGCGACTAATTGTCCAATTGGCGGCGCAGACGGGCACAAAAGGCACCATCGAGATTGTCGTGACCGGGATACGTCTTGATAAACCCGCGTTCCGATACCAGTTCATCGCCAAAATATTCGGAGGCCGACTCGATCTGGAATTTTTTGTTACGGATAAGAAATTCCTCGACGATCTGGTCGTTCTCATCACGAATAATCGTACAGGTCGAATAGACCAGCACGCCACCGGGCTTGACCAGGGTAGCCGCATGGTCGATCATCCGCGTCTGAATTTTGATAAGGTTGGTGATGTCATCTTTGGTTTTTCGCCAGCGAAGATCGGAATGTTTCCCGGCGGTACCCCAACCGGAACAGGGCGGATCGAGCAGGACACGGTCAAACGGTCCACCCTTGAAATCGAAAAGATCGCTAGCGACCGGAGAGATAATTTTTGTGCCCAGCCGTCGCGCGTTCTCAACTAACATCTGGAGGCGAGCATGTGATTTGTCAACAGCGGTGACACGACCACGGTTTCGCATACGAATAGCGGCATAGGTAGATTTGCCACCGGGTGCAGCAGTAAGATCGACCACATCGTTTTTCGGTTGCGGATTCAGTAGCCGAACCGCAAGCCCGGCCGATTCGTCCTGCACCAGCACTTTGCCGGATTCCACCAGTTCTCGTTCGAGCGGAAGGCCGCCCTGTTCGATATGAATGAATTCCGGCAGGAAACGACCATAAGAAAATTCAATGTCGTTGTCCTGCAGGATATTGGCAACCTCGTCCGGTTTCGCCTTCAGGAAATTGACGCGATAGGTGACACGGGGAGCGCGGTTACATACTTCAAACAATTTTTCGGTGCTGTCAAATCCGAATTCTCTCAGGCAGTAGGCCACAAAATAATCGGGAAAGCTGTAGTAGTCACCGAGGTACTTGATGGGGTCCTCGGTCTTATCGGCAAATTTAACTTTCTCCGGCTCGCGCAAACTGGACCGCATCACGGCGTTAACTAATCGTGCTTTGGTCTGGTCGGTCATGTGGTGGGCAAGATTTACCGATTCGGATACGGCGGCTGCATCGGGGATGCGGTCGGTAAACAGGAGCTGGTAGAAACCGATCCGGAGAATGTTGGCCAGTCTGATTGGTAGCTCTGTTGATGGTCTGGCCAGGTAGAACTTGATCGTATGGTCGAGACGACGACGCATCTTGGTCGTACCGTTGACAAGCTGCAAAAGAAACCGTTTGTCGAGCGGTCTAAAATTGCGCTGCACACATACACTCCGCACAGCGTTCTCCGTTTGTTCACCCTGTTCGATCAGAATGACAGCTTCGACAGCGGCAGCCCGTACCGGATCGTAACTCTGACTCTTATTGTTTGAAGATCGAGCATTCATAGTTGTCTATAGTTCCATTCCATCAGTCTTGGTTCCGTGTTCATCAACGGCGAACAGTTCTTTGCGATGCAGAGCCGTTCCGCCGACCCCTGCTATAGGATCGTCCAACAGCAGATTTAATACTTCGTTGGGTCGCGCAAAGCCACCCTCGCCCATTCCGAGAGTCATCAACAGTGTATCGTTATCAATTCGAATATCATGGATGCCGGGGCGAATGTCGACCGTCTTTACACCGGACTTACCTTCACGTTCAATCTCAAGCGTGGCAGCTACCAGCACTTCTTTGATCTTCTCACTAATCGAATCGACATTGGCCGCAGAAGGATCAAGCGTCACCGTATAGATAGCGCGATTTATTTTCGCCGAAAGCGATTTGCCGATTTTAGTAACGCCCTTCGCTTCATAGAAATGGAAACCGTCGGGGAAAACATTTTTCAGATCATCCACCATGTAGGGGCTGATGCTGCAGTCAAGTGTGATCTCAACCAGCTCGCATTCGGAAGTAAACCCGTGCGGCAACGGCGGACCAAACGATAGTTTCATCGTCGGGTTGAATCCCTGACTGTAAGCCACCGGAAAACGTGAACGCCGAATGAGACGTTCAATCATTCGCAAATTGTCCAGGTGCGACATGTATCGGAAGCGTTCGTTCTTGCCCCAACGAACACGCAGTCGGTTCTTGGTCGGCGCACTCGTGTTGCGAGCCGCAACTTTTTTCTTTGATCGACCGTACTCGACCGCCGACTCCTCGCCGGTATCATCGGTTGTCGATGTCGGCGGGTCATCATCGTCCCTGAGCGTACTTGATGTGCGCTGACGTTCTTTCTTGAGATGTTCAGTGGAAACACCTTTTTCAATATGAGACCACGGCAGGTCGGCATCGAATGGAATAGGCTTCAGGTATTGATCCATATCAATGTTGTTCTCTTTGAACGTTTCAAACCAAACGTCGGATTTGAAGTGTTCGGTCCAGCCATCGAAACGACAGCCTTTCTGAAAAACAGATGCAATGACCGCGCCCATCTCGCGTCCTCCCCGCCCAAGTATACCCTGCAGGAGAGTCGATTCCACGCCGGTGTATTTGTAGTTCACACGATTGATGCGGTTACCATGTTTGACAAAATTGATTTTGCGGAGAACGTCCTCCGGCGAAGCTTGCGCGTCCCACTGAAACGGTGTGTGTGGCTTGGGCGAAAACGGCGACAAGGATACGTTGATAGTTTTTCGGGCCGGAAACTCCCGACTTATTTCATAGATGCGACGAACGAGGTCGAGAATGGCCTGCAGGTCTTCATCGGTCTCCGATGGTAACCCGACCATGAAATAAAGTTTCAGCGAAGTCCACCCCTTGCTGAACGCCAACCGCACCGTCTCCAGAATCGCCTTATCAGAGAGATCTTTACGAACAAAGGCCCGGAGTCGCTCGGTACCGGTTTCCGGAGCAATAGTCAGCCCTGACTTTCGCACTTTCGAAACAGCGTCAAGCATAACCGGTCCAATCGTACCGGGACGCAG
>DAOUUR010000375.1 GCA_030668045.1 bacterium | reverse complement strand
CTTCTTCTTTGATCGAAACGGTTCGTGTCATTTTGTTGGGAGTGGCAACATATATACATTTGCCTACACCGAGGACGTGATGGATTTTACGACCCACAATGTCCTGGCGGCCACGGGGCGCGTTCATTCCACAACCTACAATCCATATAGCGAAAGTAGCAGGATCAATTAGTCAGCGCAGCGCGGCAATTGGTGCTTCTACATAAATAAGGCAATCTCAACCCTCCCTTCCGGGAGGGTTTTCTTTTACGTACCAACGATTTACGTTCAGTTCAATAAATAACTAAAGAGCTAACCGGTTGGCTCCGATAAGCGAAAGACAGGTTATGCCGTTAAACGGAATATTGATTTGGATAGACGCCCCGTTGGCAAAACGAAGGCAGGTACGATAATTCGCTATTACGGGTTAAATGATTATGAACGTTGCCGATAAGACAGTAGAAACAGCGAAAAAACAGAATAATCTATAATATAGAAGAGCTAAGCATGTTCTCAAGCAGGAGCAAGGCCACAGTCGGGCTTGACATTGGCGCCAGTACCGTCAAGCTTGTTAAGCTCGATCATTCAAAAGCCGGATACTCTGTTGCGGCCATTGGCGTCCGAGAGCTACCGCCGGACGTGATTGTCGCCGGAGAGATCAAGGATCGCGAAGCGGTCATCTTCAATATCCAATCATTGATTGATCAGACCGATCCAAAGATCAAGGAAGTGATTGTGTCCATTTCCGGGCATGGTGTTATTACTGATCGGTTCCAGATCGACAAGAAGACCGGAGCTGAGGCCGAACAGGCCATACTCTTTGAAACAGAACAGAGAGCTCCGTTCGATATCGACGATGTCAATCTTGATTATCACGTGATCAAGGTTGATGAGGATACCAGCAAGATGGATGTCCTGTTGGTAGCCGCACGGAAGGAAATCCTGGCGCAGTATGTCGAACTGATCGAAGACTGCGGTCTCAAGCCGATCGTAGTTGATGATGACGCTCTGGCTGTCTACAACGCCTACAGCAATAACTACGAGCCGGACCCCACAAAGGTAACGGCACTGGTCAATATTGGCTACGATGTGACCAATATTACCTACATTGTCAACGGCGAATTTCAATCGACTCGCGACGTCTCCGCTGGTACTCGTGATATCTACAACGCCATCCAGAAAGAGTTCAGGCTCAATCCCGAACTTACCAACAAGGCGATCAAAGGTGAGATGAGCGACTCTGTCGATCAGGATATGCTGAAGGCGACGATCATTTCGGCAACAGACGAGCTTATTTCTGGAGTTGAACTGGCCTTTTCATATTTCAAATCCCAGGCCAAAGTTGATAGTGTTGACTGGATTGTACTCTCTGGTGGCGGATCACTTCTTCCATATCTGCCGGAGTTCCTTCAGTCCAAACTGAGTGTTCCTCTGGAAATCATCAATCCGTTGCGCAACGTTGATTACGATCCGGAGATGTTACAGTACCTCCAGCCTGAAAAGATTGCGCCACTACTTACCGTCTCGGTGGGTCTGGCCATGAGGAAGACGAGGTAAACTGACTATGATAGAGATAAATTTACTTCCAAAAGACTATCGGAAACGGTCGTTTGATTTCTCGCTGGGAAAGACTGGCATATATGCGATTGTCGGTGCGGTTGGTGTCGTGCTTATGCTGGTTGCGGTTACATTCTATCAGAGCCACCAACTTTCCGAACTGGATGACAACATCGCCAAAGCACGGCAGAGAGCCGCTATGCTCCAGAAAGATATTCAACTGGTCGACGCTCTCATCGAGGTCAAAAGTAAGATCAATATTCGTATGCAGGCAGTAGAAAGCCTGGATCAGCATCGCTCGGCCTATGTCCGGATATTGGAGGATGTTGCCAGAAACGTTCCGGAATTCATCTGGTTGGCCAGGTTTGAGGAAGACAAGAACGCCGAACCCAAACCGGAAACCGATAAGACTGCTGAGGGCGAGACAAAAGAGCCTGTCGCGCCGGTCATCACGAACACCAGGCATATGGCCGTTGAGGGGTACGCCTTTACGCTCAACGCTCTGGCCAAGCTGATGATCAACATGATGAGGTCAGACTACTTTGACGATGTTGAACTGGTCTCCACCGAAGAGAAGAAACTGGAAAAGCACGAAGCCTACAACTTCGTTCTCACTACCAATATGCACTTTATCTCCGACGAAGAGTTACGGCAACAGATCGCTGCGGCGGCAAAGCCAGCTAAGTCGGGTTCAACGAGCCATAAGGTTCTAAATTAGGAAAAAATACGCTATGGATCTCAAGGATGCAAAGACCCAGAAGATTGCCCTGGCAGCACTGGCCTTCTTTGTTGTGGTCTATTTCTGGTACACTCGACTCTACACCGTTTATGACAATAAGATTACGAGTAAGAGCCGGGAGTTCGAGACGATCACGACGAATCTGAGAAATGTCGAGCTGAAGGCGAAATCTCTGGATGCTCTGCAGGTGGAGTATTCCGACCTGATCAATCGCTATCATGAGATTGAGGCCCTGCTGCCCGAGGTTAAGCAGATTCCGTCGCTCCTTGTGCAACTCCATACAGCGTCATCTCTGACCGGAACCGAGATAACTCGTGTGAAGCCGGTCCCGATACAGGCGGCATCATTCTACAATGTTGCCACCTTTGAGATTGACATGACGGGAGGCTACCACAACTTCGGCAAATTCCTCTCCTACATAGCAAACTTTCCATTTATCGCCAATGTTTCGGACGTCAAGGTGACTGCTCAGAATCTGGCGATTACGGCAGCGTCCGCTGAGGACGCAAGCGGTTTCGGGGAGGAAAAGCAGAAGGAAACGATAAAAGCAACCTTCACCCTTTCAACCTACTTTGTCAAGGAGGATGAAAGGTTGGAGGAACTGGCGCTATAGGAGATAGGGACTACAATGAAAAAACTGTTGGTCATATTGGTGCTGGTGGTTGCAGGCAGTACCGTTTACGCTTCCCCGGCTCGTTTAATCGACGTTGATTTAAGTTACGACAAAGGTCTGTCGGTTGCCACGATCCATGTCGATGGCGTCGTCAGGTTCAAGCACGAAACAGTCGAGGCCAAGGAAGGCAAATCTTTTCGGGTGCTGGTAGATCTCCTTCAGGCGGAACACCATCTGGCTCAGAAGGATTTCGCGGTCCTGCCAAAATGT
>DAOUUR010000258.1 GCA_030668045.1 bacterium | reverse complement strand
GCCTGGTACACTGTCATTGGTCCGGAGGCATGCGCCGCTATACTCTGGCGTGATGCGGCCAAAGCGCCGGAGGCTGCCGAAGCACTGAAGCTGACCTCCAAGGACCTGACGCCGCTGGGTGTGATTGACAAGGTGATCTCCGAACCGCCTGGGGGGGCTCATAACAACGCTTCCGGTTCGGCTGAGCTTCTCAAGAATGAAATCAAAACGGTTCTCGAAGAACTACTAAAGAAACCTGTGGAGCAATTGCTGGCCGAGCGCCTGGAAAAATATCGACAGATGGGTCACATTGTCGAAGGATGAGGGAGAAGCGATGGCTTTATCTGAAAAACTCCTGGATATGATTGTTTGCCCGCAGTGTAAGGGTAAATTGGAATATCAGGAAAAAGAAGAGAAACTGATCTGTCGGGCCTGCAGGTTGAGCTACCGGGTCTCCGATGATATCCCGGTTTTGCTTGTTGAGGAAGCGGAAAAGATTTAGAGAGGATAAATATGAAACTGTCCAAGTTTTGTGACGAGAGTCTGGTGAGATTTGACCTGAAGGCTGTGACTAAAGATGCTGTGATTGAAGAGTTGGTGGAACTGGTGTCATCATCGGCGATGGTGACCGATCAGTCAAACCTTCTGGAAGATATCAAGCAACGTGAAAACCTGGTAACAACAGGAGTCGGATACGGTGTTGCTTTTCCTCACGCCAAGACTCGTTCGGTAAAGGGTATTGTTATTGCGTTTGGTCGCAGCGACAAGGGTGTTGCTTTCGATGCCATGGATCACAGACCGGTCCACCTGTTTTTTCTGATTGCTGCCCCCGAAGATGCTATCGGCGCTCATCTCAACGTGATGGCGCGGCTTTCGTATCTGATGAAATCAGAGGAAAACAGGCAGAAGTTGCTCGATGCATCATCACCGGGCGATATTCTGACGTTGATGGATAATGTAGGCTAAACCTCAATCAGGCTGGGATGCCTCTAAAGAATGAGTCTTGTATCGAGCTTGCTGACTCGCGGTCGGCGTAATGTTCACCTCGCTCTGTGTGTCGTGTTGGCTGTGCTGCTTATTGCCGGTACATTCAATCTGCACAATCGGGTGAGCCAGGCGATAGTAAGTGCCACCTACCAACCGTTTTTTCTAATCAAAACCAGCGTATCCGAATTGGTTCGCAGTGTCGACGAGCGTGATGAGTTGCGACAGGCTCTTGTCGATGCCTCGGTCAGACTGTCGATGCTTGAGGAAGCTGCCCGAGAGAGTGAACGACTCAGGTCGGTGCTCGGTTTTGAACCGGCTGTTGGGTTTCAGATTGTCCCGGCCAGAGTAGTGGCCGTTTATGGCTACGAGTTGCCAGTGTCGGCGGTGATCAATTGCGGCGAGAACGACTCGGTTGCAGTGGATCAACCGATTATCAATCGGGATGGTTTGGTTGGCCGTGTTGTTTCGGTAACCCCCGGTTTTGCTACTATCCAGCTTCTCACCGACCCGCAGAACAGAGTCGCGGCGCGGATTGACGAAAGTCGCGAGATGGGGATCGTTCGGTACCAAACTGGCGAGGGTATGGTCCTGGACAATTTTCCCGTTCAAGGGAACATCAAGATTGGCGACGGTATACTGTCCTCCGGTCTGGGGGGGGTCTATCCTGCTGGGTTGAGGGTCGGTACGGTTGAGGGCGTGGAGCGTCCCGAAAAGCAACCATTCTGCAGGGTCACGCTGAATCCTGCGGTCAATTTTCACAACATAGAAGAGCTCTTCGTATTGAGGTCGGTGAAACCATGATTCGCCTGATTCCGTACATACTCTACCTGCTCTTGCTGGTCATGCATCGAGTTATCTTCAAAGACCTCACATCTATCGCGGGTGTGTCGATCTCGCTGTCTGTTTTGCTTGTAGTGCTGGTTGCGATTTACAAGACAGAAATTACCGCCCTCTGGTTTGGCTTCTTCGTCGGTCTGGTGTTGGGTGCGGGAACTCCGGAGCAGGTGGGCTGGTACGCGTTGACACTGACGTTGATAGGCATCATTTCCTATCAGATGCGCGAGAGGTTGAACCTTGATTCCCTGAAAGCGAGATTGCTGATGGTGGCCGGCGCATGTCTCCTGTTTAATCTGGGCTCGCTGTTGATCCTTCGCACCGACGCCTTCTGGTATCGGTCGGTCACGGTTGCTCTGCCGGGTACGATCTATACGATGATACCAGCGTGGCTCTTTTTTCTCTTCAAGGAAGGGAAAATCACCAAAGAGAATTTTAGATCGATATTTTAATTGCCTATGGAACGGTACTACCTGTCGCTGGAAGGGAGAGAAAAGCTTGGGCTGGCTCTCCTTCTGATCGCAATACTGTTTCTTTTCTGGGGATTGGTTAAGCTTCAAGTATTTGATCACGCCAAACTGGCTGCACAGTCAGAGAGCAATCGGATCCGAGTTGTCCCAATCGTTCCATCTCGCGGCGTAGTTCTTGATCGGGAGGGTCGCGTTATTATCGACAGTCGACCTTCCTACTCAGTTTCGGTTATTCCTGCTGAGGAAGTAGCCGAGGTGACCGTGTCTCGACTGGCAGAACTGATCGGTGTGGATACCTTGCAGATTCGCAAACGCATCCGGAAGAACACTGTTAGTCGCTATCAACCGGCTATCGTCAAACGAGATATTCCGTTTGAAGTGGTCGCCGTGCTTGAGGAACAAAGCGCCAGATATCCGGGGATAGCTTATCAAGTCGAACGGGTTCGCAAGTATGCTGACCAGTTAGCCGCTGAGTCGTTTACCGGGTATGTAGGGGAGGTCTCCGAGAACGAATTGAAACGCAAGGATGGAGCTAATCTCAGACTCGGTAGTATGATCGGCAAGAAAGGTCTGGAAAAACACTACGACCATCTCCTGCGCGGGGTCGAGGGAACGGAGTATATCGAAGTAGCGGCTTCCGGACAGATCATTGGTCGATACGAAGGTCGCGACCTGGTACCTTCTGTGCCGGGGGCGGACCTCAAATTGAGTATTGATATCGATATTCAGCAGGCCTGCATCAATGCTCTGGATACATTCTGTTGCGGCGCTATTGTGGCGATGGACCCCCGCAACGGTGAAGTTCTGGCCATGACATCGTTTCCGGGATACGATGCCAACATCTTCTCCTCGGTAATTCCTCCCGATCTATGGGAAGAGATCAGGTCTGACTCCACTTACCCGCTCTTGAATCGTCCTCTTGATGGTCAGTATCCACCTGCCTCGACGGTGAAATTCGTTACTGTCGGCGCGGCGCTCGAAGAAAAACTGATTGGCCGCAATACGACCCTGAAACCGTGTTATGGCGCTTTTCAATTTGGTGTGCGATCGTTTCGTTGCTGGAATCCGGCGGGCCATGGAAAAATCGATGCGGCTGAGGCGCTGGAAGTGTCATGCGACGTGTTTCTCTATCAACTTGGATTGAAGCTTGATGTTGATCTACTCAGCAAATATTACGGTTTGTGTGGTTTTGGTCGGGCAACCGGTGTTGATCTGCCGGGAGAATCGCCCGGTCTCAACCCGAACTCGGAGTACTACGACACACGGTACGGCAAGAATAAGTGGACACGGGGCCTGGTTTTGAATACTTCAATCGGACAGGGCGAGGTGCTGGCAACACCGTTGCAACTGACTCAGTTCTTCTGTGGATTGGCTAACGACGGCATAGTGTATCGTCCGCATTTTGTCCGGAGTGTTATTGGTCCGAACGGTGTTGAGAGAGCTACTTCCCCTGCCGTAGCGTTCAAACTTCCGTTCTCACCATCGACGATGGAGATACTGTGGGAAGGTTTACGTCGCGTCGTTGAAGGTGAACACGGAACGGCCAAGTCGCTGAAGAATAATCTTTACACTATTGGGGGCAAGACCGGCACCGCCCAGAACCCGCATGGCGAAAACCACTCATGGTTTGTCGGAGTGGCTCCTCTGGAGCGCCCCGAAATTGTCGTCTGTGTGATTGTTGAAAATGCTGGACACGGATCGGAAGTTGCTGCGCCACTGGTGGGGCAGGTGATCAAGCGTTACATGAACAAGAAGCTTGAGCGGCAGGAGTTGGTTATTGGCAAGTCGGTGGGGGAAATCTGATGCTCAACTACGGCGATCTCGACTGGAAACTAATCGGCGCGGCGATGGCGCTTTCGTTGATTGGTGTCGTTCTTATCATGTCGGCCCAACACTACGAGGCTTCGACCTACCAGCAGACATTTTACCAGCGGCAGTTGATCTGGCTGGTGATAGCTCTGGCCGTTTTTGCGGTGGTGGCGCATCTACCTCTTCGTGGATTTGATCTTGGTGCCTATCTTCTCTATGGTACGGCGGTAGTCATGCTGGTGCTTGTGCTTCTGATCGGTTCGACTCGGATGGGTGCGATGCGGTGGTTCTCGTTTGGTCCAATGAATCTTGCGCCTTCCGATATTGCCAAGATTGCACTGGTGTTGGCTCTGTCACGATTTTTGGCCTATACCAAACT
>DAOUUR010000154.1 GCA_030668045.1 bacterium | reverse complement strand
GTTCGGGAAGGTCCTGAACGCTGCCTGAGACCTGAACTTGCAGCACGGCCTGCTCGTCTATTCCTATGGTGTCACGATCAATCACAACATGCACCGAAATCGTACCGTCATCGCCGGTGGCAAAGGAGCCAGTCGCCAGCATCATCAGCGCGAGAAAAATACCTGCTATGGTCAGACGATAGAACAAAGTGAGCCTACCAGTCCTTTCCGGTGTATGGCTTGGCTTTCACCTTCCGCTTGATCTTCTTCTGCACATCTTCCTCATCGTCACGGAGAGCATTGAGGATCCGCTCGGCATCCTCGCGTGAAATCTCTTTTTCGTCCAGTTGATCGGGTTGTTGCTGTTGTTCGTCCGGTTCTTGTTGTTGCTGCTCGTCCTGCTGCTGCTGTTGTTCCTCATCCTTGTTCTGCTGGTCCTGCTGGTCTTGCTGCTGCTGTTGTTCTTGCTCTTGCTCCTGTTGTTGCTGCTGGTCCTGAGGCTTCTCACATTCTTTGTCCATGTTTTCTTTGAGCATTCTTCTGGCCAGTTCAAGATTATACTTAGCGTCCATGTCGTCGGGGTTGATCCGTAGGCTGTTCTCGTAACTGGTAATCGCTTTCTGGTAATCACCCATCCAGTAATGCGTGTTACCGAGATTGTAGTGGGCCGATGCCTCCAGTCCGATATCAGTTGTATTGAGCGCTCTGGTCAATTTCTCGACAGCCTGTTCATACCCTTCATCTTTCGATAGTGCGCTGCCAATATTATAGTCAAGCTCAGGTGACTCGGGCAGATCGGTCTCGGCGGAGTGGTAGAAGTCGAGAGCCGTCTTGTAGTCACTCTGCTTGAACGCTTCGTTGCCTTTCTCGACCAGATCGATGTAGTCCTCTCCGTAGGCCGACATCGCTGCCATCAGGCAAATCGCTGTTACCAGAACTCTACGCATCGTTCGCACCTCGAACCGGTTTCTTACGCTCGGAAACAAAGAACTCACCGGCAATCAATAGTATCGCCAAAAGAAGCGGCCACTGGTAACGATCATCAAAACGGGTGACCAGCGTACCTTCGAGTTCTTTCTTTTCCATACTGTTTATTTCGTCAAATATCTTATCCAGTTCAATCTCTCCGGCGGAAGCGCGATAGAACTTGCCACCGGTAGCTAAAGCTATCTTCTGAAGTGTCAGGTCGTCAAGTTTTGATACAATCACTTCACCGTCACGATCCTTCTTGAAACCGACCTGTTCTCCATTACGATCAATGACCGGAATTGGTTCCCCTGTCGGGCTGCCTATTCCAACCGTGTAAATCCTGACACCGGCCTTGCGGGCTTCCTCGGCCATCTCCACAGCGCCACCTTCGTGATCCTCACCATCGGTCAACAACAGCAGCACTTTGTGTTTTCGCTCCTGTTCGTTGAAGGCTGAGGTCGCCATCTCGATTGCCGATGGCAACGCTGTCCCCTGGACACTGACAGAGTTGGTGTTCATCGCTTTCAGCAGGAACTCCGCCGCTGAGTAGTCCAGCGTGAGCGGACACTGAATAAATGCCTCCCCGGCGAAAGCGACCAGTCCAATACGGTCACCCTTGAGACGATCAATGACACCCCTGATCTCCTGCTTGGCTTTTTCCAGACGATTCGGTTTCATGTCGCGAGCCAGCATCGAAGCGGAAACATCTACCGCCACGACAATATCAATCCCCTCCCGACGCAGTACTTCAAGATGGGTACCAAACTGAAGGCTGGCCAATGCCAGCGTGATGAATGACAGGCCAACCAGAACCAGAAGAATCTTGGTGCGCTGTCTCACAAACGATATGTAGGGAGACGTTTTCATGAGCAACGGCAAGTCACCAAAACGGGCCAGCATCTGTTTCTTCCGAGACAACGTCCAGAATAGAAACAGACCGAGGAGGATCACACCGGCAAGAACAACAAAATTGAATGGTTCGGCAAAACGCATCGTTTCTATCCTTTAGGGCAACTTCCTGAAGTATGTACCGCCCAGAACCATCTCAAGAACTAAGAGCAATAATCCGGCATAGACAAAAAAGTGAAACAGTTCCTGGTACTGGATATGTGAAGCGACCTCAATCTCAGTTTTTTCCAACTCGTCAATCATCGTATAGATACTCTCCAACTCCTCACCAGAACGGGCGCGGAAGTACTCGGCGTCGGTAATCTCAGCCATCTTCTTGAGAGTCTCCTCGTCGATACGGGTTGGCTGATACACATAACGCTTACCAAACACCGGATCGTTATATGGGAAGAGGGCATTGCCCGGTTTGCCGGCCCCGATTGTATATATTTTGATGTCGGTCGCCTTAGCGAGATTAGCGGCGGTAATCGGATCTATCTCACCGGCATTGTTGTCACCATCGGTGAGAAGAATCATGATTTTCGATTCGGCAACCGATTCGCGCAAACGATTTATACCGTTAGCTACCGCCATGCCGATAGCGGTACCATCCTCAACAACGCCGAAATTAACCTGATCGACAAAATTCAACAGAACGCCGTAGTCGGTAGTCAACGGGCACTGAGTGTAGGAGTAGCGAGCAAAGACGACCAGGCCGATACGGTCGTTCACACGGCGATTGATAAACTTCTTGATTTCTTCTTTTGCCACATAAAGACGGTTGTGCGGTTTGAAATCTTCGGCCTGCATCGAAGAGGAAACATCAAGTGCCAGCATAATGTCCACACCTTCAGAGGTTACTTCCTGATACTCCGTCCCCGAGCGAGGCCGAGCAAAAGCGACTACCAACACCGCAACCGCCAACAAACGTAACACTGTCAAAAGAGGGCGGAAACGCTGGCGGCTGGTGCGAGCGGCTCTGCGGACAATGCGAATATCGGAGTACTTGATCGTGGCCGACTTGAACCTCTTGCGGCGAAGATGATAGTAGATCATCCCGGCGATCAGAATCAACCCGGCGACAAAGATCGCTATCGGTGGGATCGTCGTATCGATCACCTCAAAGAGACTAAAAGAGAGGCCGCCAAATTCGATATTACTCATGCCCCTCCTCCCCCGACACTCTCGGAGCGGACAACGCCAGTCTGTTCCTCAGCGTTGCGACGATCAAACTCGGCGCGAACCGCCGCAACCAGATCATGCACGAAAGTAAGGTCCGAGTCGACTCGCTGCAACTCCGGCGTCATCTTTGCAAACTTGACAAGATCAGCGTGACGAAGGAAACCTGACATCGCGCTAAAGAGATTGGTCGGCAATTCGCGAGTTGTGAATTCGTATAGAAACTCCTCGGTGGTCATGTCAAGGACGTTGCTTTGATACATCCGCCCCAGATAGAAGCGAGCAATCTCGGTCAACTCAATGTAGTACGCTTTGAACTCAGCCTGAGCGGGCAGGTTCTTCTCCTGCAAGAAGGCGAGGCGTTCAAATGCTATCTCCCACGGCGGTCGCCTATCAACCGGCTCACTGACATCTTGCTGGCGACGATATCGCACCCACAGCCAGAGACCGACTGCAATCAGCGCCAAAAGACCAGTGCCGCCCCAGAGATAATACATCGTGTAGTCACGTTTGAACGCAAACGGGTTTTTCAGCGGATGAACGTCCAGCGAATCACCCGACTCAGCCAGCAACGAGAGAACTTTTATCGGCACGCCCTCCGACAGCAGCATTTTCCGGCTGCTATCGGGAAGGTTGAACATTGCCGGAATCGGTGGGATAACGTAGTCGCCGGTTGTGAACGTTGACAGAATGAAATTGTTGGTGCTTCGGAGTCGTCCGTCAGGCAACCGCGACATAAGATCAGTCTGGTAATCTTTGACATCAAAAGCTCCGAGATTGGCACCCAGTGGCGGCGGGATCAATTCATATGTCGAATCATAAGTAATAACGACACTGTAGTTGAGGAGATCACCGACATAGATTTCGGCTTTGTCAACCGATGTTTCAATCTCGATCCCCGGAAGATTTGAAACGGTGTCCACACTTTCTTGCGCGATGACTGAGACTGGTGCCATCACCAACAGGAGTAGAATCGTATGTCGAACAAAGCGTAGCATAATTCAAATGAGTCTCGAACTTATCTGACATTCTCCTCGAAAAACTCGACCTTCTCAACTTTGGCCAACTCATTTATGTACTCACCAAACGCTGCTTCGGCCTTTTCATTTTGATAGTCGAGAAAAACCCTCGCCTGCACCGAGTCGAACGGCGCACCGTTGTATCGATCATTCTGATGAGCAATGTAATAGTTGCGGATGTCGAGTGTGTCGATATTGACCTTCGGCATCACCTTGTCAGTCACGTACTTATCGACAACAAGCTTCTTGAGCAACTGGCGATATTGTCTGGCGATGTCGGGACTATTTTCATACCCTTCCCGAACAGCCGCTCGGTAGATCAGTTCGGCTCCGACATAACTGTGCACAAACCCAATCTTGGCCTGCTGGCTGATAAATTCTTTCTGATACTCCGCCGGTAGTAATTGAATCTGCCGATCAATCTCCGAGAGCCAGATCGGTTCGCCCGCCACTCTCGCCACCTGGACGTCACCCTTTTCAGGCGCCATGTAGTCGATATCGGTCGCAGCATCAAGCTGTCTCTTGGCGTCGGCCGTCCTTCCCATCTTTTCAAGACAGGCGATCAGGTTCTTTGAGGCCTCTGTCACATACGATGCCTGCGGATCAAGAGCACGCGCCCGCACATAATATGCGGCGGCCTGTTGGAAGTCCTGCAGGTCATCAAAATAGATTCGGGCGATCAGGTAGTTGATATTGCCACGCGTGGAAGGTTCAAGCGCAGGTGCGGCGAGAATCTTTTTGTATTCCTCGATAGCCGCATCATAGAGCCGACTATCAACCAGCTCACCGGCCAGTTGTTTGCGAACTTTCACCAATTCCGCGTGGTTAGAGTCACCGGACGAACAACTGATTGCAACCACCAACATCAAGGCCAGTATGACAGCCGCGACGAGGACTGATATTTTATAGTGACGGCGCAACATCATAAGCGCCTTTCTCTCATCTTGAAGAAATTTATCAGTGGCAGGATATATGACCGGTCGGTGTGAATGTTAATGAAGTCAACATCTATCAACTGGAACCCACGTTTGAGATCGCGTGAGTCTTCATCGACACGGGCGGCAAACTCGCGACGGAATTGTCGAGACGATGTATCGATGACATACACTTCCCCGGTCTCGGCATCTTCCAGTTCAAGCAGGCCGACATTATCAAAAGTCTCCTCACGGGGGTCGGTGATTTTCATAGCGATAATGTCATGCTTGTTATTGGCGATCTGCAGCGGCTTGTAGTAACCTTCCGAGAGAAAATCGGAAACCAGGAAGACTACCGAACGACGCTTGATCACTTTGTTGAAATACTCCAGCGCTCCGCTGATATCGGTGCCAACGCCTTCCGGTTTGAAGTAGAGAACTTCCCGAATCAACCTCAGGACATGGGCGCGACCTTTCTTGGGCGGAACGAATTTCTCGATCCGATCGGTGAAAATGATCAGGCCGACTTTGTCGTTGTTTTTGATCGCAGAGAAAGCAAGCAGGGCGCAAAGTTCGGCGGCAGTATCGCTCTTGAAACGTTCACGCGTGCCAAACTGACTGGAGGACGACGCATCGACCAGCAACACGACCGAAAGCTCCCGCTCCTCCTTGAATATCTTGACATACGGTTGTCCGGTTCGGGCGGTGACGTTCCAGTCGATCAGACGGATGTCGTCACCCGGTACATACTGGCGCACCTCCTCGAATTCCATCCCCTGTCCCTTGAACGTGGAATGGTACTCTCCGGAGAAGAGATCGTTAACCAGTCTCTTGGTACGAATCTCAATCCGTCGGATTTTTTTCAGGACTTCCCGTGGGATCATATCTTACGGCACTTCGACAGCATCAAAAATCTTAGTTACGATATCATCAGAAGTCACTTCCTCAGCCTCAGCTTCATAGGTAACAAGGATGCGGTGCCGGAGCACATCGTGACCAATCGCCTTGATATCTTCAGGCGTGACGTATCCGCGACCCTTGATGAAAGCGTGCGCCTTGGCCGCCAGATTCAGATAGATCGTCGCACGGGGCGAACCACCAAATGCAATCAGGCTGGAAAGATCACTGAGACCATAGTTTTTCGGCTCCCGGGTGGCAAGGATGATATTGACGATATACTCTTTGACTTTTTCATCAACATATATATCCCTTACAACCTCGCGGGCGCGCAAAATATCAGCAGGTCCCACTACTTTTTCAACCTTGGGAGACGACACCACCGAGTTGTTATCCATGATCTTGCGTTCCTCAGCCGGAGTCGG
>DAOUUR010000602.1 GCA_030668045.1 bacterium | reverse complement strand
GCTGTCCGTTGACTTCAAGCAGGTAGTCACCTTCGTTGACTTCAATTCCCGGTTGACGAAGCGGCGAGCGTGTCTCCACATCCCATACTGCGCCTTCATAGATTTTCTTGAACCGGTAGGCGTTGTTTTTTTTGTCAGATTCAAAGTCGCATCCTAACAGTCCCACCGAGATTGTCTCGGCTTGCTCCCGGTCACCGCCGCCAACATAGGCATGGGAGACACAAAGTTCGGCGATCAACTCCCCAATCACATAGTTGAGGTCGCCACGATTGGCAACGTACGGCATGAGAGCTTGATAACGTTTTCGCATCTTCTCCCAATCTACTCCGTGCATACCCGGATCGTAAAAGTAGTCACGTTCCATTCGCCACACGTCCGTATATATCTGCTGCCACTCTTCTCTGGGATCAATCCACGCTCTCATCTGACTAACCGGCAGGCTACCGTCGCCGACATTTTTGCCCTCACCAAGATCGATAATGCCGTACGTAGTGCCACTTTGATAGATAACTTTCTTGTCGTCAGATGAGAGGGAAAAGCTGCTGATTCCGGAGATGATAGTTTTTTCCTCGCGCTCTTCAAGGTCGTAATATTTGAGGGTGCCTGAGGGTTGTCCGCCTTGAGCTGCACCGGCAGCTGGTTTAACAAGATAAACGACTTTACCTGAAACTGCGTCGAGCCCACCAACGTTGCCAATGTGAGGGGGAATTCTTTCGATTCTCCTCTCGAAGTTATCGAAATTGATCTCTACTTTGGCTTCTTCATCGTCATCTTTGTCCGCATCGTCATCATCTCCATCATCATCCCCGTCTTTGCCTTCATCGTCCTTGCCTTCGTCCTCATCCTCAGAGTCAGCGTCATCATCTTCTTTGATTTCTTCTTCGTCGCTGCGTGGTTTGAAGATCGACTCAACATCATCGCGCAAGGTGGCTGCAAATAGGTTGGTGGAATTGGGATAAACAAAGGTTCTGTCCATGTCGCTACGCACTGATCGGAATGTTCGGTTGGAAAAGAAGTAGAGATACTCACCATCAGGATCAAAGACCGGATTAAAATCGCTGTAGTAGTCGCTGGTAACCTGATGGATACGCTTATTCTCAATATCGTATATCATTATGGAACTGATGCCGAAATTGACCGTCTTGGAATAGACCAGCCAACGGCTATCAGATGAAAACGAATATGATCTGATACGCGAGTACTTAGATTTGTCAACCTCAACCGGGTTGCCATCATCAATCTCCACCACAAAGAGCCGTCCGGATTTATCATTGAAAGCGATAAGCTTACTGTCGGGAGACCAAATCGGATTGAAACGGTGAGCTTTGCCACCCGAAGTGATCTGCTTTTCCTCGCCGGAGCCGTCACCCGATCTGATGCACAGTTCGTACTCGCCGGAGCGGTCAGAAAAATAGGCGACATGCTTGCCATTGGGTGACCACGAGCAATAACGTTCGGCCACGCCTGATGTCTGAGTCAGGTTACGGATGGGGCCGTGCTCTTCGGGAACCGTAAATATCTCTCCGCGTGCTTCAAACAACGCCCTCTTGCCGCTGGGAGAGAGGCTATACGATTGAACATACGACGATACATCCTTTTGCTGGACACGTACCTTCGGTAGATCGGCCGGGACCTGTATCGCGACCGGGGCATAAGTCTCGCCATCAAGATTCAGTAGATAGAGTTGGCCGCCGTTTT
>DAOUUR010000157.1 GCA_030668045.1 bacterium | reverse complement strand
TCCATTAGCGTTGTCCGAATGATCCCAGAGACTGATATCTGAGGCAAAGTCCCCGTTCTGAATCACATCAGCGCTATTAGCCTCAGGTGACGTTCCAATAAGAACAACGAGAACAATGAGCACAGCGACAATCCTATTTTTCATAGACCTGGCTAACATATCATATAAATCCTCTTTATGGTCCATCAACCGTTCCAGAATTGGAATCGGAGTAATGTATTCCATGACACGCGGTACAGCCTACGTTGCCGCCGGTGCCGAGCACAAAGTCATTGGTAGTGTTGCCGTCCGACGGTTGCGGGTTGCCATCGGTGTCAAGCGGCGGGTTGTGCCAGCCATCGCCGGAAGGCAGAGCAACTCCGGTCGGGTGTGACATCGGACTGCCGGTGTAGCTCTTCGCGGAGCTGGTGGCCCAGCTATCATGACAGTCGAGACAGAGTAGGTTGGCGGAGTTGTCCAGCCGCAGGAAGGGTGAATTAGTGTTGCTGTGCGGATCATGACACGTTCCGCAGGTGATTGAGCTATCGGCTGACAAGTGTTCCAACAGGGCCGTTGACTGCGGCAGACCGGCGCCGGCATCGGCGTTGTTGTAATTCACGTTCCACGAATGGGACGTGCCGCTTGTTCCCGGAATGGCCTGCTGTGACGACGACAGCGTCTTGCTCATAGGTACCCAGCCGCCCGGTGAATGGCACGACAGACAAAGAGTTGCAACCAGTGAGTCGGTCGAGTTGATCAGTATGTCGCCGAGAGTTGAATGCGAAATGTGGCATTGTGCGCACTCGACTGAGTTGGCTGTGCCGTGGGGATCATCGGCAGCGCTCGCACTCTGCCATAACAGGGGGAGGGCCATCATCAGTAACGCTATTTTTCGAATCATCATATCACCACTATTTCAAGAGCACCATTTTTCTGGTTTGACTCAACTTGCCGGCAGTGAGGCGATAGAAGTATACTCCGCTGGCGGCTTTGACTCCGGCATCGGTGGCACCGTCCCAGACGACCTGGTGGTGTCCTGCCGGGTAGGTTTCGGATTTGAGTGATCGCACCTGCTGGCCCATCAAGTTGTGAATTATCAGGTCAACATGGGTGGTACTCGGCAGAGAGAAACCGATGAGTGTTTCCGGATTAAACGGGTTGGGGTAGTTTTGTTCCAGATGGAAAGTGTGTGGGAGAGAGGCGGTGTAGAATGCACGGAAGGCCGACCAGTCGCCGATGTTCTCTTCTGTTCGCGGTCTGACCCGCCATTGGTACATCGTTTCACCGGCAAGGGTTTCACCGATCAGCCATTCGGAGACAACTGCCCGGGTGTTGTCATCCGAATGGGGTGTGACCGGTCTGTTTACAGCAAATTCAACGGCATGGTTAAGATCACCGTCGAGATAAAGTTCAAAGTCAACACCGGTTGCCACTCCCAGATCGCCGGTTGATTCCACCTCGGCGATTAGTTTTGTGGCGGTGACTGCTACGGTGTCAAATGGTTGCGGATAAACCTGACTGACATAATAGGAACCGGCGGAGCCTGCCTGCTTCTGCACGTGGAAAATGTGGATCATCGCCGACTCGGTCGAGGCAACATACAACAGACCGGTACGATCAATAGCCAGCCCGGTCGGAATAGCCAGATTGTAATTGGCGTTGTTGGTCAAGTCGATATTGACAACAAACTCACCGTCGGACGAGAAAACAGCGATCCGGCTCTGGTAACGGTCAGAGACAAAGATGAGTTGATCCTGCCCGCAGATGATCTTACCGCCGCGCGTAATCTGAGCATCAGCGGCACCGTATGATCCAAAAGAGTTTTTGTGTTGGCCAGTGAGGTTGTAGACATGAATAGTCGAGCTGATCTGATCCAACACATAGACCATGCCGTGTAATTCGTCACAGGCGAGACTGGTAGCAGAGCGGATCGTCTGGCTGTTGTCATCAACTATGTCAAAACGTTTTTGTAATGTACCGGCTCGATCAAAGATGACAACGTCGTTACTGCCGGCATCAAGAACCAGAATGCGATTGGCGGTCACGCAGATATCGACTGGATCGGTAAAGGTGCCCGTGCCCGGCAGGAAATCACGCTGGGTGTCGAAAGTGAGATCTATTTCGATAATTTGTTTGCGTTCTCGGTCGCAAAAGAGATAGCGATCCTCTCCAATTTGCTGAAGGCCAGAGGCATCACCGGTCAGGTTGACTTCATGCCGCATCAGTCCGTCGGCAGAATAGACTTTGAGTTGATGAGCATACGGCTCCAGTACGGCCAGTTGTCCGTCACCAACGGTCAGAGATGTTGGCGCAAACAAACCGTCGTTGATAGAACCGACATACTCAACACTGACAGCAAGACAACCGACGACCATGATGGCCACGACAATGGTGGTCTTGATCAGTAACCTTGAGAGACTATTTGGCTTCAATGTGCTTCGCATGATACTTAATACCTTCCCGGTCGATGTTCATGACCGTGACACATCAGATAGCACTGTCCACTTCCGTCACCGTTGGAGATGTAGTCAAGTCGCCCTGTCGATTTGCCGCGATCAACGGCATCGGGGTTGAATCGAATCAGGTGTGGATAGTTCTGGGAACCATGTGACGCGTGGCAGGTGAAGCAGGATGTTCCTTTTATGTTCTTCTCGGGATTGCCGAGAAGGTGTTGTTGGTGCAGGGGGAAACTTTCGTTGTTGAGAATGCTGGAGCGGTCGTGGCACGAGTAGCAGAACTGGTACGCGAGTGGATTCTCGTCCACATAGATACCGGTTTCGTAATTGCCACTCAAGAGGTAGCGGAAATTGGACCCGTGGGGACCGCGTGGTGCATTGGGGCCGTCACCGGTGTGGCAGTCGGAACACTTCATTGTTGGCTCGGCGCCGAGGGTCATGGTAAGGCTGGGAGACTTGGTACCAACGGAGACTTTTGTGACCGGGTGCTGGGAGCGAACAGTCAGCGAGAATTGACGTCTGAGATTCTTGGTGGGTTCATCCAGTAGGAAATTACCGGCGTGGCACTTGAGGCAAATCTCATATTCGTTGGTCGCTTTCTCGGTATACTGTCCGGCTAGGCTGTAACCCGCGACATCATACACTTTGGTGGCTGCCACTGTGATGCGTTGATGCGGATTGTGGCAGTCAACGCACTCGGCGTGCGAAGCTGAGGCGCCGGTTGCTGAAGGTAGTTTTTCTGTGGGCGAATGTCCGAATCCCTCTACAACCGGATGGCGGTACGGTTTTGCGAATTCGCGTTCGATATTGGCAAGCTCAATTCCGCCAGCCAGACGGCCCGCAGATTGCATCTTTGACTGCGCCCCTTCCGAACCATGACATTGATAACAGAACTCTTCTTCGGCCGCCTCAAGCATCGGTTGCTGGGCGATGCCGTGACCGACATGGCAGGAACCACAACCTTCGGGAAGGTATGGATTGTCAACGTGGCCTTCGGTGCGCGAGAAGAATCCAACAATCAACAGTAGTGCGGTTATCTGTAGTTTCCTATTCATCATGATACCGCCTCAATATTTGTGGCAAACGTTGCATACATCATCAAAGCTCGATTTATTCCAAAACGGATACTTATCCGATCTTGCGTTGTTATGCGGGTCGTGGCACGATGTGCATTGAACATAGCCGTTGGCATCAAGCCCGACCTTCTTCTCCGGGTCAAATGGTGGCCAGCGCAGATGTTGGTCGGCGGCGGCCATCAACGGTTGAAACTTGATCGATACCGGGTGGGTACCGGTCAGATCGGTGCCAATGTGACTTCTGCGCTCCTGTGGTATCTCACCTGAGATGCCAACGTTTTGCATTGGTAACGGCGTTGTCAACCCCCTGATAGCTCCCACCGCGATAGTGCCGTCGTGACAGGAAAGACAGAGCTTTGTTGCTCCGTTGGGCTGTTCGGGTTTGGAATCCATCGTCGAGCGTTCGTATGTCTTGAATTTTCCGGGCACGGTGGTTTGATGGTTCCACAACGGCCCATCACTTGATGTGTTGTGCGATGAATGGCAGAAAATACAAACGCCGGTTTCGCTGGATGATTTTATCTCGCCGCTTCCGGATACAGACAGATTGTGCTTGCTGCCAAAAATCGAACCGCGTTTGACCTCGGCGCTATTACCAACCGAAACAGCAAGTAGCGCGGTTGCTATGACCACAGAAAACCGCTTCATGGTTTTTCCTTCAGGTAATGGAGTATCTGAATACGATTGTTGAATGTATCAGCAATATATACAGTGTCATTTTCAATGTCGATCCCTGCCGGTGACCAGAACTCTCCGCGGTTCTGTCCGCGTGCTCCAATAGCAAGCAGTATCTGACCGGTTTGGTCGAAGACTTGAACGTTGTCAAAAAGATTGTCGACTACATAGATGTGAGAGTCACTGTCGGTGGCCACTCCTTTAGGACGCGAGAACGTGCCCGGCCCTTCGCCCTCTTGCCCGAAAGAGCCAAGATAATTGCCTTCGGCATCAAATCGTTTGATCTCGAAATTGAGGGCGTCGTTGACGAGTATCTGGTTGTTGGTTGTGGCTGCCGCAAACGTCGGATAGTTGAACCTCTGCGCTCTGGTCGAGTCATCGCTGATCGTCCTGATGAGATTTCCGTTCAGGTCAAAAATCTTCATCGCCTGATCACCGGTGTCGATCACCAGAAGGCGATCTTTGCCCGGCAAGGCAGCTATACCGGTCGGTCGATTCAGTCCCTCCGAGATAAGGGGAGCCAGTTTTTCGTTCTGGTATCGATAGACAACTCCGGCCTCACCGTCGGTCACGTAGATTGTCCCGGCATCATCATGACAGAGCGATATCGGATATTGAAATGGATGCTTCTTGTCGGTAATGAATACGAACTCGTTCTTGTCCCGATCAATTTCGATTAAGGCGGGAATGTTCTGGCAGACGAGATACATCTTGCTGCCTGAGACTACCAGGTCAAAGGGCAACGATACTTCTTCAGAAGCGGACTTGCCGCCAAACAGGCGGCCCAGTTTTCCGAAAAAGCCGGTTTTGATCGAAAGATCACCGCAGTCGATCTCGCCGACATATTCAATGCGGCCTTCGTCTGGCGGCGGTGGCCACACCAGGTTATTGGCCGGAACGCTCTGCGCTGTGAATACCATCATCAATAAAATCGCTATGGCAGATGCTTTAGTCATGAATCAAAACACCATGAACGCTCTGGACAACACAACCTTGATTTCGTGGTAGTCGAAAGTGTTGGTCAGAAGGTCCTCCTGTGCAAACTTATGAACAAACGACAGAATGATCTGCCGGTACTTGAAACGTACTTTCGTTTCCATATCGGTCTGCGATTGAGTGGGAAGCGCCGATAGATCTCTAAGCTCCTTGGAGAACTTGTGCTCCATGGGAGCATTGATCAGGGGCAGCGTCCATTTCACCAAAGCGCTAATCTTCTGAATCTTTGAATTGCTGCTCGGCGTCAAGCCATAGGTGATGTTTACCAAAGCGTCGCCGAAAGGTTGCGCCCCTAGACTGAAATTGTATCCGGAGGTATGCTTGCTGGGTTTACTTGGAGCCTTCTGTGTCCCGCTCACTCCCGGTGTTGAAACTGTCCCTCCGAACGTCTCCCAGCGCTGGTTAGTTGAAAATCCGAATCTCCAGCGAGAGCCAAATGCTCTGGCAAAGCCGAAGTTTAATTTGTATCTCTTGGTAACGTCAGTCCGTATCGATTCGGAAACTTTCCGATAGTCCAGCTCACCTGAGATCATGACTGCCTCTAGCGGGCCCAGGTGATCTCTTCTCCCGTTGATGGAGAAACGTGATTCCAGCGTCTTGAGCGTCTTGTCGGGTGTATCAGGGACAACCTGCTGACTGATAGTGTATTTTGTCTGATTCTCAGGCTTCAGGTCGAAATTCAGCCAGCTGAGTGCAATCCGATTGGTGGCATCGGCCATATACTGTTTTATACTCTGGTTCTTGCTATCACTCTGGAAAGAACCTATTACTTTGACGTCCAGTTTGTGGTTCAGTTTTCGACCGGGACGAGAATACTCGCCAATGAATGTGTTGAGCTGTGTTTCCGACAGAGTCCCCCCGCTTTCGGTGGAGCTTTTGTCGAAACCATGCGAGAACGTCATGTGAGTGCTGCGTGACCGACCGTGCGTTACCGTTGAAGTGTGAGCCAGGCTATTGCTCAGGTTGGAGCCAGCGCCGACGGTTGTTGCTTCATTACTGG
>DAOUUR010000597.1 GCA_030668045.1 bacterium | reverse complement strand
GTCCTCAGGTCAGTATCTTTACTTATGATTACAGGCGGCGAGACGACAACTCGTTTGCGAATAATGAGATAGATTGCGGCAGACAGCGCAAAAACATTTGACATCGGCGGCTGGCAGGCATATATTTATTAACTGTTTTTGACCAGTTGTACGTCTGTTTGCAGGAGAGACAACGTTCATTCGATAAGGAGATACGAGGATGATTAGGTCCCTGGGGAATACGGTAGCGCTTTTCTTAATTCTGGCCGGAGCTATCTGCGGCCAGGCGGTGCAGGAACACTTGAGCTATGATTTTGTCGGCGGGGGCGCCAGGGCCGAAGCCATGGGCAACGCCTACGTGGCGCTATCAGACGATATCACTGCAGGTGCCTGGAATCCGGCCGGTTTGATGACCCACGAGGGACCCATGCTGGGGGCCAGTTTCGGTTCTCTGACTCCGCGTGGTTACACGAATGCCAATGTCCAGCAGCACCTGTGGCGCAATGATCACTCCGGTTCGCTAAAGTCGGTATCGGGCTTCAACTTCCTGGCGCCGGTGCGCATCAAGGGGCGGCCGGTAGTCGCGTCGATCAGTTTTACTCGCAGTTTCCAGGAGTTTTTCAGCATGGCCTACGACCTTGTCTTTTATGAGCCCCTGTACGTCATTCGCAACAACTTGGTCGTCGAGGAGATTTTCCAGGTAGATCGTTCCACGAGGGGGCAATTGGAAGGTGGCGTCAATGTTGTGACTTTTGCCTTTGGGACGAACCTGTATAGGAAACTTGCGTTGGGTATCGGGGTCAACATCTATGGTGGCAAGACCGTCAGCGAGGACCACACATTGGATCTTATCGCCGGTTATCCTCTCCCAATCGGTGGCCAGGAGGTCCTCGTGTCCGGGGATTCCCTCCGCATCGACACCAGCAAGTTCTCAGGGATCAATTTCACGATCGGGCTGAAGTGGAGCGGCGAGAAAATCAGTACCGGGCTTCTGGTAAGGACGCCATTTGATCTCAATCGCATGCAGGGCCTTTCGACCTACCGGGTGGTGGCTTTCAACGGCCAGCCGGTGGAGAATGGGACTGATACGACTTTCGTTGACAACAAACTCATCAAGTATGAGATGCCGCTGATGATCACGGCCGGTGTGGCCTACCGAGCGCGCGAGAATTTCGTCCTGACCGCCGATGCCGAGTTTAGGAATTTCAGTGGCGGTAAGATCAGGGTTCGCGACTTGCTGGAGCTTGATCCGGAGGGAAACAACAAGGAGTACTTCACCGATATTGAGACAGGGTGGAACGATATCTTTGTTATGCGGTTCGGGTGCGAGTACGTGATGGACACTAAGATCGGGAAGATCCCCCTTCGCGCCGGGCTTGGCTTCGTCCCTCTTCCCATGCCCAATAATAGTAATACCAAGACGCCGGTGATGAGCTACAACTTCCCTCACATGATTTTCCTCCCGTTCGTGAAGCTGTTCAACAACGATGACACGCCGATACGGTACACGTATTCCATCGGAACCGGCATCCAGTGGAACCAGATCTTCCTCGAGTGGGCCTATACATACAGCACTTTGAGCCGGGACTATCAGGAGGATTATATGCTGGCGAAGATCCGCAATCATCACGTCGGATTCACTTTCACGGGCTACTTTTAGGTCCGGCAATCTCGTGCTGTGGCTGAGATGGACCGTGGCGGCGTGTTCATGGTGTGATTGGCGGTTTTTATGAATGCCCCTAACAAGTAT
>DAOUUR010000165.1 GCA_030668045.1 bacterium | reverse complement strand
GACGAGCACCTTCAATGGTCCTGTAGACGTGACAAACTTGGTTCAGGCTGCGAGTAAGAAAGTCAGCAGCGGTTGTTGTCCTCCTAGCAGCGGGAAGACGTGCGCTCCCCCCGCAAAGAAAGAGGGCGGTAAGTAGCCAATGCCATTCAACTTCAGAACCGTCGTTATTAAAGAGATGTCTCAGCGTAAGGGTCGCCTGGTTTCGGGCCTGTTAGCCATCACGCTGGGTATTGCAGTGATAGTTGCAATCCAGTCCGTGACGTCCGTTTCTCGCCAGATGGTTGCTAAGAAGCTGGATTTACTTGGTGCCAATATCATGGTTCTTCCCCTGGGCGCTACCGTTGATGACTATTACACCGCTGATGTCGACGCCCCGACATTCCCAGAGGAGTATGTTGAGCGGATCGCTACTTCGATGATACCCGGTGTGGACAATATGTCCCCCAAACTAAGTCGCCGAATTGACATTGACGGCTCATCGATCATTCTAACCGGGATTCTGCCGGCGAATGAGCTGGCCTCGAAACCGATCTGGCAAGCCTCCGGCCTCATGGGAGCCGAGTTGGAATTGGCCTGTGCCCCATCGCAAACCAAAGAATCCTCACTCACTGAAGCAGATCTTAAGGCCCAGCGTAAGGCGGTTGATTCCCTGGGTAGCGACGAAGTGTGGGTTGGAAGCCTGATTGCGGATCGTTTCAAGATCGACAAAGGTTCCACTATACTGATCGAAGGCGAGACATTTAAAGTCACGCACGTGCTATCTGAAACAGGAACGATCGACGACAACAGGATTTTTGCGCACCTTCACACGGCCCAGCGGCTTCTGGGTATCGAAGGTCAGGTGAGTAACATTGAGATCATGGGCTGTTGCAGCGAAATATCTGATGGTTTGCTCGGTAAGTTGCGTAATATCCTACCGGATACGCGCATAACCACTATTGGGCATATTGTTAACGCTCAGATCGAAACCAATACTCTGATGGCCAAAGTCGCCTTGGTTCTTCTCGTAATCATTATCATAGTCGGATCCTTTTCAATCGGCAACTACATGTGGGCAAATGTAGAGGAACGCCGCAAGGAAATTGGAACACTAATTACCATCGGGTGGGCAAGACGACACATATACTGGCTGTTCCTTTCCAAGGCCATCATTATAGGTTTGGTTGGCGGTGTTCTCGGGTACGCGACCGGAACAGTGGCAGCGGTCATTCTCGGACCTTATCTTGCCGGCCTAGAGATCGACCCTGTGATTGGCTACTTCTGGTGGTCGGTTTTGGTCGCGATTGTAATCGCTTTGGCAGGAAGCTGGTATCCAACTTATCGAGCGGCTCGGATTGATCCGGCTGTCATTATGCAGGAGGTCTGAGCATGATTAATGTCAATGGACTCAGAAAAACATATACACGTTCCCATCAACAGGTTCATGCGTTGAATGATGTATCGTTAAAAATCGATGCCGGTAGTTTTGTAGCTGTAACTGGTCCATCCGGTTCGGGGAAGACAACGCTTCTGTTGTCTCTTGGTGGACTTATTCAGCCGAGTACGGGGGCAGTAAACTATAATGGCCAAGACTTATACGGTCTTTCTCCATCCCGATTAGCCTCATTTCGTAATCGTACGATTGGATTTGTGCTTCAAACCTTCAATTTGGTGCCGTATCTAACGGCAGTTGAAAATGTCATGTTACCCATGTTGCCCCTTGGCGGAAACGGCACAGATCCCAAGAAACAAGCGGTTGATCTACTGGATAGATTGGGATTGGCTGACCGTAAGGAATTTTTCCCTAGAGAACTCTCCGTTGGTCAGCAACAACGAGTAGCCATTGCCCGGGCACTTGCGAATGAGCCGGAGGTGATTCTGGCTGATGAGCCAACCGGAAACCTTGATCCCGCTCTTGCTGATGAGATACTCGATGTTCTGGAAGATTTGAATAAGAACCGGGGTAAGACTGTAGTCTTGGTGACCCATAGCCCTCAGGCCTCCGCCAGAGCGGGGATAGTGCTGAAGCTAAGAGATGGTGTACTTGTGTCCTGAGGCATGCGGACTGGTCTTAGTAGTATCTGGCCGATAAATAAAATCGGGGTGAGAGGATTTGAACCTCCGACATCATGCTCCCAAAGCATGCGCGCTGCCAGACTGCGCCACACCCCGATACCGAGTCCCATATATATCGCCGAACCTACAACCTGTCAAGCGACATCTCAGCCAGCCACGGCAAGAGCTGGCGGCTCTATTAGTGCTAATTCGGAAAGAATCGATCCCCACTTGAGGTATTCAGCCGAGCCCCACATGAGGGGCTCAAGCGCCCCGGGGCCGCTTAGCGCTTGCCAAAATTGACCACAGGCATATATTCTACAGCCATGTCGAAACTGAACTTACTGGGCAACAATATCGATGACCTGTCCCAACTGATGGTCAGTTTGGGGGAGAAGCCATTTAAGGGCAAACAACTGTTCAAGTGGCTCTATAAGTTTCAGCAGTATGATTTCGACCTGATGACCGACCTGAGAAAAGAAATCCGCGACCGTCTCTCCGAAAGCTACACGTTCGAGGGCCTCAAGCCCACCCATGTATCCCAATCAACCGATGGTACCGAGAAATTCCTTTTCCGGCTCCACGATGGTCACCCGGTTGAGGCGGTGATGATTCCGGAGGAGGATCGCCGGACGATCTGTCTTTCTTCCCAGGCTGGTTGTGCGCTGAAGTGTCGATTTTGCGCCACCGGAACACTGGGCCTGCTGAGAGACCTGACGGTGGGGGAGATTGTGGGACAACTTGTTTTTATCCGCGAGAGATTCGGATTGCAGGGGTTTCGCAATGTTGTTCTGATGGGTATGGGGGAACCGTTGAATAATTATGAGAATGTCGTGGAGGCTATCCGGATTCTATCGAACGATCATGGTATGGATATCAGCACTAAAAGGATCACCGTCTCGACCTGCGGCATAACTCCAAAGATTATCCAGCTGGCCGACAGTGATATCAAACCGTTTCTGGCTATCTCGCTGCATGCTGCGATCCAGGAGAAAAGGGAGCGAATCATGCCGGTTGCCAGATCGTTTCCGCTGGAGGAGTTGATTGAGGCTGGCCGGTACTATGCTCGGAAAACCAAAACTCGAATAACTATTGAATATATCATATTTAGAGGTTATAATGACACGACGGAAGATATTCGGGCGCTCTCGAAACTCCTGCGAGGTCTTCCGTGTAAGATAAACATACTGGCGTATAACCCTGTCTCCGGACTTGATTTTGACCGACCTTCCGAGGAGGAAATTGATAGTTTCGGGCGACAGCTATACCCACACCTGCCGGCCGTGACCGTTCGTCGCAGTCGGGGACTTGACATCGAAGCCGCCTGCGGACAACTGGCGGCTCAAAACGTATCTGGAGGATCGTCGAATGAATAGACATGCAGGCATCGTAGCTATCCTAATTCTGTTGCTGGCGTCAGTGGCCATATATGCGCAGGAAACACCAGAGATACAGTTGAGCGATATCGAACTGCCAAACCTCAGATGGGGCACCCAGGAGGCTTCGCTCAGCATCTCTAACAATGGTGACATGCTGAAGTATATTGGTATTGTTGCCGAGGTGCAGTTTTCCGGTTCGTATCTGGAACCGCGGAGAGAATTGACTACCTTTGTGATCCTCAGTCCCGGTGAGACAAAAGATGTTCGTCCGGTCGTTCGTATTCCCGGCAACTATGGTCGAGCAACTGTGACGATCGGTTTTTACGATATCGCCGACACCAACGATGTCATCCTGCCGACCCAGAAGTTCACTGACCAGTCGTTTTCGATTTCCTATCACTGCCCGGACGTGATTGCATCCTATTTTTCTGAGAAGATCACGATGCCGCCACGGGTTGACGTTCACCACGATTTTGATAACGAGTTCTCTCGTGTGCTCCTTTATCTGCTGGCCGAGGGCAAGAGTATTGAGCAGATCGCAGAGATGGCTGCCGCCGACGTGTCGTTTGTCGAGGCAATTGCCGACAAGCTTGGGAATCGGAATTATCTTAGGACAAACGAAGGTCAGTACTCGCCGGCCTTCCCTGTGATCACCCTCAAAGAAGCCGAGGCTGTCAAGCCGCTGGTGCTCAAAACCACTGAAGCCCTGACTGCGTTGATTAAGGCGGGGATGCCGGCCTATCGGTTACACCTTGATGAGATGGCCGAAGCTGGAACCATAGCTGCCGACAGTAATGAGTTCATAAACGGCGGGTCCTTTTTCTATCATCGCTACCCGGCCATAGGTGCGTTTCTACTGTGGTACGATCTTGGACAGCAGTTTATTATCAAGAGGGAACGACTCAATATCTATCAGAATTCCGATCCGTGTGATGCAAATATTCTGTACTTTATGTATGCTGCACAGGGCGGTGATACTTTCAACGGGACTCATTTCTATCATTGGCGTACGGGAATCAAAGGCTATTCCGTTTTTTTTGGAAAGAACTCCCCAGATCTCGACTGCAGCCAGGGCCAGGTGCGAATCGGCCACAAGCAAAGCCGGACAGCATGGTATTACAGGCGTGCGGACAAACCAGAAGATTTCATGTTTGACAGCAGTCTTGTTCTTGAGGCGCTTGCTCCATTCCACGATGGCACCGACATACTGTTGGAAGAAACGCTGCAGGATTTGGCGCGCATAGCCAACGACTTTGGTCGGACCAGTGTCTCTTATGGCTATCGTTACTGGTTCTGGAATCAGGTGGCCAGTCGTACTCTGGAGACGCTGGTTGAGGAAGGTTTTCTTCAGCCGAACGCCAATGGGCAGTATCGCTTTACCGGTATGGTGCAAAAGCCTTGACCGGTTCTCGGAGGACAGTAGCTGCGGTTGTAGCACTAATGCTGCTGGCTGCCGGTTGTGATAAGAAACCGCCGAACCGCGATCATATCCCCGTCCTTCGCCAGCGGCTGTTTGATCTGCAGGTGAGTGTTGCGGAGAAGAACAGGACCGCTATCGACTCACTCTTGTCAGTGTCAATCCTTGAGAATAACCAGTCTTCCGATTCGCTGCTAAAATTCGTGTACAACTACAACGATAGCTACTTTCCCTTTGAACGGTTCGGCAACTACGCGATTACGTACACCGATAAGGCGGCACAGATTGAATGTTTCATTATGGATAGCACTGGAGCTTCGGATCGTCCGGTTGTCTTGACTCTTGTCTTCGAGCACGACCTGTGGCTGCTGAAGAAATTTGAGGCAGGGGAGATGGTCCGCGACAGCATGTAATTTATTCTCGCCGACTACCAGCAATGTTTCATAAGCACAAAAAAAGGCGCCCTCAACGGGCGCCTGAAACTTACGAGATACTTCTGTAATCAGAGAGTCAATCTACTCAAGCGAGGCCTTCTTCTGGCCTTCAAGTATGTACTGCGAGTATGCGTTCGGTTCTGTGAGAATCTCTACTGCTCTCTTGACAGCATCGTCCTGCTTGAGCACCATGTGTTCATAAACGCCGCGCTCTCCAGCAATTGAACGAACGATTTCCCGTTTGATAGTCCGCGATATGTAGTCGCGTGACTCTTCGAAATCGTGCTGCTTTTCCTTCTCTATCAGCGCAGCCAGCTCATCGAGGGTTGACTGATAGGTTGTCCGTGTATCTTCTTCGTCAATGACTTCTTCAAGGTCTTCAAGAGCTACCTGCAACGAAGTCTTATAGTCAAAGTCCTTTTCCTGAACGAACTGGCGGAAGTCGGCGAGTATTTCATCAGTGATTTCCAGGTTCGGCTTTACATCGGCATGCTCTGAAACATAAGCTACGGCAAAATCGAAAAAGAGCGATTGCCGCACCAGGTTGATTGAGATCGGCTTCCACGTATCACGTTCCATTTCGATGTCCGGAACAATACCGCCGCCGCCATAGACGGCTCTGCCGCCGTTGGTATAGAAGATTTCGCGGTCGATGACCTCAAGAGAGTCGGCTTCGGAATCGTCGGTTGGTGTGGTGGCGTGTGGGGCTGTTCGTTTTT